>DASTFB010000038.1 GCA_035709005.1 Candidatus Methylomirabilota bacterium
AAGTGCCGCCACCCGACCCCCCGCTGACGCTCAACGCGCCGGGCCACATCACTCGAACCGCCAGGCGCGGCTATCCCGAGGAGCAGCCGCCCCGCCCGCGAAGGCTCGGTCACGTCCTGCTCTTCACCGGCAACCTCGAGGGCCAGATCGACTTCTACACGCGCGTGCTCGGCATGAAGATGAGCGACCGCGCCCGGTCCGTCGTCGCCTTCCTGCGTTGCACGACCGACCACCACAATCTCGCGTTCCTCGCCTCGCGGGGCCCCGGCTTCCACCACGGCTCCTTCGAGGTCGGCAACGTGGACGAGATCGCCATGGGGGCCCTGGCCATGCAGGCGGCCGGGTTCCAGCCCGGGTGGGGACTGGGACGCCACGTCATCGGCTCGAACTTCTTCTATTACATCCGCGATCCCTGGGGCAGCTTCGCCGAGTACTTCCACGACCTCGACTACATCCCCGAGGACTGCCCGTGGCAGGCCCGGGACTTCCCGGAGCAGGACGCGCTCTACAAGTGGGGTCCGCCCGTGCCCGAGGACTTCGCGCTGAACCGGGAGCTGGAGGGCTGAGCGGCCGTCCGGTCCTCGTCACCGGACTGAGCGGGCGCATCGGCGGCGCTCTGCTCGAGCACCTGGGCTCCGCCTGGCAGCTCCGGGCTCTCAACCGGCGGCTGGTCCCCGGCGTCCCCGGGCACCAGGCCGACATCGCGGACCTCGAGGCTATCCGGCCGGCGTTTGTCGGCATCGACGCCGTCGTGCACCTGGCCGCCCTCGCCGACGGCAGCGCGCCGCTGGACGCGGTGCTCCGCAACAACGTCGTCGGCACGTACAACGTCTTCGAGGCTGCGCGACAGGCCGGCGTGCACCGGATCGTCTTCGCCAGCAGCGGAGCGACCGTGAGCGGCTGGGAGCGGGAGATGCCCTACCGCGCCCTGGTGGCTGGACAGTACGACGCCGTGAGCACGTGGCCCATGATCACTCACGAGACACCGGTGCGGCCGGTGGGACTCTACGGGGCGAGCAAGATGTGGGGCGAGGCGCTGGCCCGGCACTACGCCGATGCCCACGGGATCTCCACCATCTGCCTGCGCATCGGCCACGTCGTGGCGGAGGATCGCCCCCTGACCGTGCGAGACTTCTCGGTCTGGTGCAGCCGGCGCGACGTCGCCCGGATGATCGGCCACGCGCTGGCGGCGCCGGAGAGCGTCCGCTTCGACGTCTTCTTCGTCCTCTCCGCCAACCGCTGGGCCTATCGGGACATCACTCACGCTCGCGACGTCCTCGACTGGTCACCGCTCGACCGGGCCGAAGACCACCGCTGAGCGATGAGCGGCGGCGTCGCGCCGACGCTGCCCTCAGGCGCTCAGGCGGGAGACGACCTGGCGCCGCAGGCCTGGCGCCGGGCGCCGCACCCCCCCGGGGCTCGGACGCTCGCTGCGGACACCGGCCTTGCCCTCCACCTGCGCGGCCCTGCGGGCGCGACGACGATGGGCGATCTCCTCGGCGGCGAGCCACACCGGTACGCTGATCGCAATCCCAAAGCCGATCACCGTATTGAGGTCCATGATCGAGTCCCCCCGACCGTGGGCGAGAGCACAGGGCATACCAGGTCTCGGCTTCAATCTGATCAGTCACTTACGAGCAGGACGCGGCCGCGATCGGGCAGGCTGCCCGGAGCCGCCGGGCGGCGGCGCCCGAGCGCCCGCTCAGCGCAAGTCGCGGAAGAACGCGCGGATGTCGGCGGCCAACAACTCCGGCTCTTCGAGCGCCGCGAAGTGCCCGCCGGCCGGCATCGCCGTCCAGCGGCGAATGTTGTAGACGCGCTCGGCCAGGCTACGCGGGGGCCGCAGGATCTCGCGCGGGAAGGCCGCGTAGGCCGTCGGTACCGTGACCGGCTGCCGCTCGGAGATCGGCCAGGGACCGTGGTGGCGTGCGTAGTAGGGCCAGAAGGAGGAGCCGACCGCTCCGGTCACCCAGTACAGCATGACGTTGGTCAGCAGGACGTCCCTGGAGAACCTTCGCTCGACCTCGCCCCCGCAGTCGCTCCAGGCCCGGAACTTCTCGACGATCCACGCAGCCAGCCCGACCGGGGAGTCGGTGAGGGCGTAGGCCAGGGTCTGGGGCCGGGTCCCCTGAATCCACATGTAGCCCGTCTCCTCGCGCAGCCAGTGCTCGAGCTCGGCGTAGTAGGCCGTCTCCTCCGCGCTGGCGCTGGCGGCGAGCCGCGTGTCCCGGCGGACGGCCAGCAGGTTCAGATGGATGCCGACCAGGCGGTCCGGGTACGCCGCGCCGAGACAGGAGGTGACGAAGGCGCCCCAGTCCCCGCCCTGGGCGGCGAAGCGGCCGTAGCCGAGGACGTCCGTCATGAGCGTGGCGAACGCCTCGGCGATCTCCACCACGCCGAAGCGAGGCTGGTCGGGGCGGAACGAGAACGCATACCCCGGCAGCGAGGGCGCCACCACGGTAAAGGCGTCGCGGGGGTCGCCGCCGAACCGCGCGGGGTCGGTCAGCATCGGGATGAGCCGCTGGAACTCCACGATGGAGCCCGGCCAGCCGTGGCAGAGCAGCAGCGGCAGCGGCGCGGGCCCGACGCCGGCCTCGTGGACGAAGTGCACGTCGATCCCGGCCAGAGGCACGGTGAGCTGGCGCAGCCCGTTCAGCGCGGCCTCGTGCGCGCGCCAGTCGTACTGCTCGCGCCAGTAGGCGACCAGGGCTTTCAGGTACCCGAGGTCGGTGCCGTAGCGCCAGCCGCCGCCCGGCACCTCGTCGGGCCAGCGCACGCGCTCCAGCCGCGACCGAAGATCGTCCAGCACGGCGTCGCCGACGTGGATGGTGAACGGCCGCGGCGTCACGCTGGCCGGCTCAGCCGGGGAAGGTCAGCCGCGGGTCGGCGGCCAGCACGGCACGCTCAGTCTTTCGGAAACGGCGTCGGGGTCGGCTCGCCGCGATACTTGGCGTCGATGGCCCGTCGGGCCTCGGCCAGTGAGCGACCTCGCCTGCGCGCCGCCATCACGTCACGCGTGATGTTCAGGCAGAGGGCTCAGGTGGCCGCGTGGCTGGTGAAGGTGATCGTGCCATCGGCGTTGTCGGCCTTGACGTAGCAATCGCGGTTGCTGGCGTGGCCGAAGCGGCCGCAGCCGCACATGCAGGGGATGTACCGCAGCTCGTCGCCATGCTCCACGGCGTAGCGATAGAGCCTCTGCTGATCGGGCGTGCTGGCGAACTCGGGCCACTGCCCTCGGGGAAGCGTCTGGACCTTGTCGCCGATCTCGTCGACGGTGACGGGCGCGCCACCCGCGGCCCGGCTGGCCAGCAACGCCGCGGCCGTTCCCCCGGCGGACAGGACGGCCAGGCTGCCGTAGACGAACCGCCGGCGATGCATGTTCCCCTCCACGGCCCAACGATCCTACGAGAGGGCGCCAACTGCAAGCAGCAGGCGCGGCCAGGGTCCGCCACGGCCCGTCGTCCGTCGGCGCCTCAGCGCGGCTGCTAGACTGAGGCATGGCGGCTCGCGTCGCGGCACAGCGGAAATCGCCGGTTTGGGCTGGCATCGCGGTCTCGAACCCCGACAAGCTCATGTACCCGGCGGCGGGGTTCACCAAGGCCGACGTGGTCGCCTACTACGTCGCCGTTGCCCCGTACATGCTGCCGCATCTACGCGGGCGGCCCGTCACGCTCAAACGCTATCCGGACGGCGTGGGCGGCAAGTTCTTCTACGAGAAAGACGCCCCCGCCCACACGCCGGCCTGGGTCAAACGGTTCCCCGTCCCCCGACAGCGTGGCGGCCCGGACATCCAGTACATCGTCATCGAAGACGTCCGGACCCTGGCCTGGTGCGCCAACCTGGCGAGCCTGGAGATCCACCCGTTCCTGCATCGCGTCCCGGCGCTCGACGTGCCCACGGCCGTCGTCTTCGACCTCGACCCCGGACCGCGCACGGACGTCGTGACGTGTGCGGAGGTCGGCTTCCTGCTGAAGGGGCTCCTGGATCGCCTGGAGCTCCAGGCCTTTCCCAAAGTGTCCGGCTCCAAGGGCATCCAGGTCTACGTGCCGCTCAACACGGCCGTCACCTATGCCGAGAGCCAGCCGTTCGCGCGGACGGTCGCGGAGTGGCTGGAGCGCGAGCATCCCCGGCTCATCACGGCCGACATGGCCAAGAGCCGGCGGTCGGGACGCGTGTTCATCGACTGGAGCCAGAACGCGCCGCACAAGACCACGGTCGCCGTCTACTCGCTGCGCGCCAAGCGGGAGCGCCCATTCGTGTCGATGCCGGTGACGTGGGAGGAGCTCAGGCGCGCGATCCGAGCCGGCGACGGCCGGCGTCTGTACTTCGAGCCCAGGGCGGCCCGGGCCCGCCTGGCCAGGCACGGCGACCGGTACCGGCCAGTCCTCACGCTCGAGCAGGCGCTGCCCAGGCAGTTCACGTCGCGCCTGGCCGGTTGATCCGCGGCTGATGGCCCGGGAGTTGTATAGGCGAGGGGCATGAGCTTGCGGCTCGCCGTGTACGGGGCGCTGGGTGGATTGAATGGGGCCGGGTGCATGTCGGTCCTGCGCCTCGCCGCCCGCCGGGCCGGGTTGATCGAGCGGATGGCGCCCCAGGTCGTCGAGGACTGGGCCATCAGTCGCACGGGGCTCGAGCCTCCGGGGGGCGCCGCCGGCCGCCACGTCGCGGATCACATCCTGCATCTCGTAGTCGGTGTCCTGGCCGGCGCTGGGTACGGCGCCGTCGCGCGAGCGTCACGGACGCCGTCGCTGCCGACCGGGGCCCTGTTCGGGGTGGTGGTGTGGGCCACGGCCTTTGGCCTCGTGGCCCCGGCCCTGGGCATCACCCGACCCATCTGGCGCCAGCGGCTCGGGGAGAACATCGTCAACGCCACCGCCCACGCCCTGTTCGGCATCGCCACCGCGCTGACGACCGAGGAGCTGGCCGGGCAGCTCCGGCGCGGTACCTCGGCCTGGCACTACAGGATGCGGGTCGGCTAGACCGCGGTTCGCACCCGGCAGCGAAGTACCTCGGCCACGCTCCAGGCCTGGGCCACGCACCCGCGCGGCGTGTAGGGCGGCTCGGCGTCGAAGATCTCGGAGATCGTGCCCAGACACGCCTCCCCCAGGTGGGCCTCGAACCCCGCCAGAAGCTTCCGGGCCCCGGGCAGGTCGTCCGGGTGCACCCGCAGCCAGGCATCGAGGAACGGACCGATCAGCCACGCCCACACCGTGCCCTGATGATAGGCGGCGTCGCGGGCGCGCAGATCGCCGTCGTAACGCGCCTTGTAATCCGGATGCTCGGGCGCCAGCGAGCGCAGCCCCACGGGCGTGAGCAGCCGGGCCTGCACCGCCTCCAGCACCGAACGCCACCGGGCGCGGTCCAGCACGGCGTGGGGCAAGCCCAGCGCCAGCACCTGGTTGGGGCGGCAGGCGGCATCGTCCCCGCTTTCGCCGTCGACGACGTCATAGAGCCAGCCGCCCTCCGCGTACCAGAAGCGCTCGTTGAACGACGTCCGCACCCGCTCGGCGTGATCGCCGTACGGCTTGGCCGCTCCCTCGTGCCGCAGCCGGCAAAGCCACTGCTCGACCACGCGGAGCGCGTTGTACCAGAGCGCGTTGATCTCCACCGCCTTGCCGCGTCGGGGCGTCACCACCCAGCTCTCGGCCTTGGCGTCCATCCAGGTGAGCTGGTAGCCGGCCGCGCCCTGGCGCAGCAAGCCGTCGGCCGGGTCGACGCCGATGCCGAAGCGCGTGCCCTCCAGGTGGCGGGCGACGATCTCCAGCATGATCGGCAACAGCCGGTCCAGGGTCTCGTGGTCCCCGGTCGCGGCCACGTAGCGGTCCAGGGCGTGGAAGAACCACAGCGTCGCGTCGGCGGTGTGATAGAGCCCCTCGGTATCGCCTTCCGGGAACAGGTTGGGGATGAGCCCGTCGCGGACGTGTCGGGCAAAGCCCCGAAGCACCCAGCCGGCCTCGCGATGTCGTCCGGTGGCCAGCAGCAGGCCCTCGAGCGAGATCATCGTGTCGCGTCCCCAGTCCGTGAACCAGTGATAGCCGGCGATCACGCTGCGCACGTCGTCGCCGGCCGCCCTTGCCCGCGCGGTGTCCTCGCGCCGGCCGGCCGGGGTCACCACGAACTGGTCGGCGGCCAGGATGAGCCCCGCCCCCAATCCCTCGCGCGCCGGCGCCGGCGCCGCCTGCAGCAGCGAGTGACGGCGGGCCACTTCAGCCGCGCGTGCGGCGTCCGGCGTCAGCGCGTCGCAAATTTCCCAGCCCTCGGTGGAGGCGACCAGAGTCGCCGGCGCCCCTCCCGGGACGAGGTCGAGACGGAAGTACCCGGGGCTCCACACGTCGCCGCGGAAGTCGTAGCCGCGGGCCTCCTCCACGCGATAGAGGACGTGGGAGGTGAGCTTCGGCTCCACGGTGAACGCGCCGCCCGCCGCGTAGAGGCGCAGACGTAATCGGGGCAGGTCACCGGGCGCCGAGAGCTCCAGGTGCTCGTCCACGGCCGTCAGCGTGTAGGGCGCGGCGATCGGGGTGCTGACCGGCGCATTGTGCGGCCTGAAGTTCATCGATGGCCGGAGGACCAGGCGGAGCGGGCTCGGGCCCGCGAGCAGGCGATACGTGACGTAGACGGTGTTCTGACCGTAGGACATGAGGACGCGCTTCTCCAGCCGTCCCTCGCCCACGCGGTAGCGCCAGACCGGCAGGCCCAGATCCAGGTGAAACTCTTCCAGCAGCCGCGGGCCGTCATCCTCGTCGCTCAAAACCAGCGTCTGTCGATCGGGGAGACGGACACGCTCCCACGCGTGCGCCAGCATCACCATGCGACCCAGGGGCGCCGGCAGGGCCGCCACGAGCAGGGCGTGGTAGCGTCGAGTCACGACGCCGGAGACGGAGCCGGACGCGTAACCGCCCAGGCCGTTGGTGACCAGCCACTCGCGCCGGATCAGCGCCTCGCTGTCGCCTTCGGCGGGCCACGTCATACGACGCAGCGGCGACGTCATGACCCCCGCGCCGCCGGCGCCAGCACGACCGCCGCGTGAGCGGGCAGCTGGAGGATGCCGTCGGCGGTGATCACGGGTGGGGTGCCGGCGCCGCCGTACCGCGGGTCCTCGCTCGACCACATGACCTTCCAGTCGCCGCGCGGCGGAGGCGCCAGCAGCGGCTCCGGAATCGGATCGAGGATGAGATCGCGGCCGAGGTTCACCAGCAGCAGGCGGTCACCGAGCGGCCCGCCCCAGAACCGCACGACGAACGCCTCCTCGCCGAGGACGGCGCCTTCGACGCCCCGGGCGCGAGACGCAGCGAACACCGGATCGGCCCGCCGGAGCGCCAGCAGGTCGCGGTGGAGCGCGTAGGCCGTGGCGTGGCGCTCGCGCTCGGTGAGGTCCAGGCGGCACGCCTCGAAGGTCCCCGGGTCGCCGGGATCCGGCAGGCGGTGACGCACGCCGGCCGCGGCGGGGAACTGGGCCATGAAGTCCTGGCGCCCCCGGCGAACCTCCGAGGCCAGGTCGCCGGCGTGGTCGGCGAAGAAGGTCCACGGCGCCGAGGCGGAGAACTCCTGGCCCTGGAAGAGGAGCGGCGTCTGCGGGCCGAGCAGGAGCAGGGCGGTGAGCGCACGGTGGCGGCCCGGGCTGGTGAGCCGATGCAGTCGATCGCCGTAGCCGAAGTTGGCCACCTGGTCGTGGTTTTGCAGATAGTGGATGAAGTGCGCGGGCGGCACCCCGAACGTCGGCGTGCCCCGTCGGCTGCTCTGCCAGCGGTAGCGCTGGCCCTGATAGAGGTAACTCCACTTCAGCGCCGACACGAGCTCCTGGGCCGTACCCCGGTAATCGGTGTAGTAGCCCTCGTGGCGGCCGGTCGCGGCCACCCGCGCGGCGTGATGGAAGTCGTCGTTCCACAGGGCGTCGAAGCCGTGCCCGCCCCGGGCCGGCGGCCGCACCAGGTGCACGTGCTGGGGCTCGTTCTCGGCGACCAGCAGGCTGCGCCGCCCTCCGGCCGCCGAGCGGACCCGCTCGGCGATGGCCGTCAGGATGTGGGTCGGCGAGGCATCGTCCATGGCCTGGGTCGCGTCCAGCCGCAGCCCGTCCAGGTGGAATTCGTCGATCCAGTAGCCGGCGTTGGCCACGAAATACTCGCGCACCGGTCCCGATCCCGCTCCGTCGAAGTTGATCGCGCGCCCCCACTCGTTGTCATGGCGATCCGTGCAGTAAGCGGGTGAGAAGGTCTCCAGGGGGCAGCCCGCTGGGCCCAGGTGGTTGTAGACGACGTCCAGGATCACGCCGAGGCCCAGCGCGTGAGCCTGGTCGACGAAGCGCCGGAAGTCGTCGGGGGTTCCGTACAGGCGCGTGGGTGCGAAGAGGTTGACCCCATCGTAGCCCCAGCCCCACCGGCCGGCGAAGTCCGCCACCGGCATGACCTCGATCACCGTCACGCCCAGCCGGGCCAGCTCGGGAAGCTCCCGCATGGCCGAGGCCCAGGTTCCCGGCGGAGTGAACGTCCCCACGTGCAGCTCGTAGAGAACGGTGTCCTGGAGGCTGACTCCCGACCAGTCGGCGTCGGTCCACACGAATCGCCCGGGATCGACGACCCGGGAGGGGCCGAACGGCCCTTCGGGCTGAAACCGGGAGGCCGGATCCGAGAGCAGCGGACCGCGGTCGAGGCGATACCGGTAGAGCGTGCCGTCCGCGGCCCGGTCCGTCGTCAACGCGAAGTACCCGTCGTCCTCAGGGGCCAGCTCCAGCGCCGTCGTGTCGTCGATGAGGACTTCCACGCGGCGCGCGACCGGGGCCCAGACCCGGAACCGGACCCCGTCGCCGACGATGTCCGCCCCCACCGGCAGCCGGGCGGGGAGTGTCGAGGCTGGATTTTGCATCGCGCCAGTCCTGTCTGGACGGCTCCGGGCCCCGTCGGGCCCGGAGCCGTCCAGAGCGGCGCCCGGGGGGCCGTTACGCTCGGCGACGAGCCTGACCCTGGCTCGAAGGCCCGGGCGGCTCGGCTCCCGCGGCGGCCCCATCCCGGCTCTGGCCGGCAGCGACCCACCGCCGTACGTTGCGCAGGTGATCCCGCTCGTGCTCGATGGCCTGGCGGCAGTGTTCAGCCAGCTCGTCGTGGCCCGCCTGCGCGGCCAGTTCCTCGAGCGCCGTCCAGCACTCGTTGTCGGCGAGCTCGGCCACGAGGATCGCCTCCAGGCTCTGCAGCAGGTTGGTGCGAGGGTCGGAGAGGACCTGGGGCAGCCCGCTCGACATGTTGGCAGCGAGGTTGGCCGCGGGGGTCAGGGCGGTCGGGTCACCGCCCAGATCCTCGATGGCCTGCTGCAGCATGTCCGCGTGCTCGTACTCCTCCTGCAGGATGTGCAGCAGATCTTGCGCGCTCGGGCCGCCGGCGAAGCCGCCATAGGCCTGATGTTTGGAGAGTAGTGCCTCGTACAGACGGGCGCCGCTGTGCTCGAAGGCCAGCCGCTCGCCGAGCTTGTCCAGGAGCAGCACGGGCTGGCCCCCGGTCGCCGCCGTGATGGCTGATTTGGCCTTGTCCACGAAGGAGGCCGGCGGCGAAATCTCGCCCAGCGAGCCGTCGTCCTGCACGTAGGACACGCGCACCTCGGCGATGGCCTGGGCCGTGCCGGGCGACGACGGGCGAAATTCCCGCGTGGCCGCCACCATCTCCTCGCCGAGGCCGCCGGAGGCCGTGATGCCGGTTCGATTGTTGCCTTGCTGGGGTGGCTGTCTCATCAGGCGGCCCTCCTTCCGCGGGGCCCGGGCTGGGTCGTCAGCCGCATGGCCGGATCGGTCAGCTCGGTGCCCGGGCGCCACACGTACCCGGCGGCGACGGTCTCCGAGGGGGATCCCTGGGAGTTCAAGTGGTCTCGGTAGGCTCGGGTGGCTTCGGATTCCTGTTCGCGGTCCACGAACTCGGGGCCCACGGCGCTCAACGTTACCTCACGGCGCAGGACCTCGCGCACGAACTCGCGGTGGCTCTGGTAACGGATCGGCTCGGGCAATTGCCGGGGCAGCACCTCGGCCGCGTCGCGACGCTCGATGTCCTCGAACAGCTGGGCGACGAAGCGGACGTGGCCGAGCTCGTACTCCAGGAAGCGCTCCCAGATGGCGCGGATGCGAGGATTCTCCTCGGACTCCACGCAGCTCCAGTAGTTGTAGACCTCGCCCGCCTCGTGCAAGAGCCACTTCTCCAGCCAGGTCTCGCTGGGGTCGATGATCGACTCGTACTGGGTGACGTGCTGCTCCTCGATGGAGGCGATCTCCGCGTAGAGCATCCGCGCCACCGGGTCCGCGAACATGGGGCCGATGGTCATGTAGTAGTCGTGGGTCTGGTGCTCGCCGGCCATGATGGTCAGGGCGTGCAGCTTGGTGAGGGGGCTGGCCTGCGCGCGGTTGTAAGGTTTGCGCAGGTCGTCCAGAGGATGCCGGTGCTCGACGGCCGTGGGACGCCCCGGCACGATGTCGGAGTAGCTGTGCACGAGGGTATTGGCATCCTTGCCCATGAGCCGGTCCATCAGCGCCGAGTAGCGGTAGAGGTGGTCGAAGTCCTCCAAGAGGCCGAACCGGTAGACCTGAGCGAGGTACGGGTCGGGCTCCTTCTCCGCCACACTCGCGGTCACCTCGATGGCGACCTGCTCGAAGCCGATGGTGGTCTCCAGCGGGTTCTGGTCGGCCGGGTTCAGCCAGTTGACGAGAGTCTGCTGGTGCTGCTCGACCCGCCGCACCTGGGCCAGGGCTTGCTGCAGCGGCCCGTTCATCCTGGCGCAGGCGTGAGAGAAGCGCAGGGCCTCCGACTCGATACCGTTCATGAGGATGACCCGGACTCGCGTGAACGCGTCGTCCATGATCTTGTTGTAGGGGGTCTGGACCAGCTCGCGCCAGGTGAAGCGCTGCTGCTCCAGGGGTACGCCGGTGTCGCGCAAGATGTTGATCGCCATGCTTTACTCGCTGCCTTCCAGCTTGACCAGCTTGTTGTACAGCCCGATGATCAGGATCGTGGGCACCCACTGCCCGACGAAGTTGGCCACGTTGCGCTGCCCTGCCATGAGCAGGAGCGAGGAAAGCGCCATGGCGCCGATGCCGAGCGTGAGATAGGTTCCCGACGGGATCCGGGACGTCTGCGACTCGATCATCTTCGTGATGCTGCCCTCGCTCGCGCCGCCTGTACCGAATTGCTCTCCGGGGTACGTTGCTGCCTGCATGAGACCCTCCTTGATGTTCTGCCGAGAATCGGCAGTGCAAGTTCAGGGCCGGTGATTTTCACGCCGGCCGCCGCAAGGACGGCGCAGGCGCCATGGCCGGCGTGGGGGCGGTGGTATACACTCACTCGGATGATGCGTGGCGCCCGCGTGCTCGTGCTGACCGTGCTCGCCCTCGCTGTGGTCACCGGCCCGGCGTCGTCGCTGACCGTGGACGAGGTGGTCCGGGGCCTCGAGCGGGCCTATCGGGGCATGACCGACCTCAAGGCCGAGTTCACCCAGACGGCGTTCAACAAGAGCCTGAACTCGACCATCCCGGCCCACGGCGCGATCTACATGAAGAAGGGTGGCAAGGTCCGCTGGGAGTACGCCGAGCCGACCCGACAGGAGATCGTCTCCGACGGCAAGACCCTGTGGGTCTTCACGCCCTCCCTCAACCAGGTCAACACCGGCCCGGCGCCGGAAGCCCTGGCCGGGCCCGCCGGCTCGTTCCTGGCTGGCCTGGGGCGCCTGCGCGAGCACTTCCACGTGCGCCTGCTGAACCCCGCCCAGGTCACCGACGCGGACGGCAACGTGGCCCTGGACCTCACGCCCCGGGAACCCGTGCCCACGCTGACCCGGCTCATCTTGACGGTCGACCCTCGCTCCTGGCAGGTGCGTCAGGCCGTGGTCTTCGACCAGTTCGAGAACACGGTGACGATGAAGTTCTCCAAGGTCGCGGTCAACAGCGGCCTGGCCGACCGCCTCTTCACGTTCGTCCCCCCGCCCGGCGTGGCCACCGTCCCCCTGCGCTGATGGCCGACAACTCCTTCGACGTCGTCTGCAAGATCGACATGCAGGAAGTGACCAACGCGCTCGATCAGGCGCGGCGGGAGATCGAGACCCGCTACGACCTCAAGGGGTCCCGCAACGAGATCGCCCTCGACAAGACGGACATCGTCGTCGCCGCCGCCGACGACATGAAGCTCAAGGCGGTGGTGGACATTATCCAGTCACGGCTCCACCGGCGCGGCGTCCCGCTCAAGGCCCTCACCTACGGCAAGGTGGAGGAGGCGGCCGGCGGTCTCAAGCGCCAGCGGATCGGCTTGCAGCAAGGCATCCCCATCGACAAGGCCCGGGAGATCGTCCGGCTCGTCAAGGAGACGAAGCTCAAGGTCCAGGCCGCGATCCAGGAAGACCAGGTCCGCGTCTCCGGCAAGAGCCGCGACGACCTGCAGCGGATCATCGCGCTGCTCAAGGAACGCGACCTGGGGATCGCCCTGCAGTTCGCCAACTACCGATGAAAGTCCACCTCACCACGCTGGGCTGCCCCAAGAACGAGGTGGATTCCGAGCTGATGCTCGGAATGCTGGCCCAGGCCGGGTTTCCGCTGGTCGATCGCCCCGAGGAGGCGGACTGTCTGGTCGTCAACACCTGCGCCTTCATCGACCGGGCTCGCGAGGAATCCGTGCGCACCATCCTGGAGCTGGCCCGGCTCAAGGAATGCGGCCGGGCCACCTCGCTGATCGTCACCGGCTGCCTGGCGCAGCGGTACGGCGGCGAGCTGCTTCGCGAGATGCCCGAGATCGACGGCGTCCTGGGAACATCGGGGCTCGAGCGCATCGTCGACCTGGTGCGCCAGGCCGCCGGGCGCCGGGACTGGGCGACCTCGGCCCCTCCCGGGTACCTCTACGACGCCGCCACGCCGCGGGTGCTGTCGAGCCCCGTGCCTTACGCGTACGTGAAGATCGCGGAGGGCTGCGATATGGCCTGCACCTTCTGCGCGATCCCGAGCTTTCGCGGCCGGCACCGCAGCCGCGCCCTGACCGACGTGGTGGCCGAGGTCGAGAACCTGGCCCGGCGGGGCGTCCAGGAGGTGATCCTCGTCTCCCAGGACACGCTGGCCTACGGCCGAGACCGGGCGGGCAACGGTGACATCGGTGACCTGCTGCTGGCGCTGTCCGACACGGCCGTGCCCTGGATCCGCCCGATGTATCTGCACCCGGCCCACGTCACCGACCGGCTGATCGCCAGGTGGCGGCGCGCCCGTGTCCTGCCCTACCTGGACATGCCCGTCCAGCACGGCGACGACGGGGTCTTGCGGGCGATGCGCCGGGCGGTCACCGCCGCCCGCATGAAGGACATCGTCGCGGCGTTCCGTGACGCCATCCCCGAGCTCACTGTGCGCACGACGGTGCTGGTCGGCTTTCCCGGCGAGACGGAGACGGCGTTCGAGAACCTGCTGCGCTTCCTCGAGGACGTGCGCTTCGACCGCCTGGGCGTCTTCACCTACTCGCCGGAGGACGGCACGCCGTCGGCCGGCTTTGCCGATCAGGTCCCTTCGGAGACGGCCGCCGAGCGGGCGGCCGCCGTCCAGGAGCTTCAAGATCGGCTGGCCTGGGAGAGCAACCAGTCGTTGCTCGGCACCGTGCAGTCGGTGCTGGTGGACGGCCGCAGCGAGGATCCCGCCTTCGACTGGGAGGGTCGCACGGCCGGGCAGGCTCCCGAGATCGACGGCGTCGTCTACCTGCATGGCAGGCTGACGCCCGGCCGCCTTGCCGCCGTTCGGATCACGGCCGTGGAGGGCTACGAGCTGGTCGGCGAGCCCGCCTGAATCGCCGTCGTGTAGAGTAGGCGCATGCGCGACAGCCCGGCGGCACCGGTCCTGGCGGGGGCGTCGGGCCGCCGGGGCGACCGGGTCGCGATGCTCGTGGCCACCGTGGGCGGAGTCGGCTACGCGCCGGTGGCGCCCGGCACGGTCGGCAGCGCCGTGGCGGCCGTGCTCTTGTGGCTGATTCCCTTCTCCAACGTCGGGCTCGTTTTCTTCCTCCTCGCCGTGACGTCGGCGGGCCTCTGGGCCAGCCATCGCGTGGAGCGGGTGCTCGGGGTGCGAGATCCGGGCGCGATCGTGATCGACGAGGTCGCCGGCCTGACGCTGGCGCTGCTCGCCGGTCCCCGCACGTTGCCGGTGATCGTCGTGGCGTTCCTGCTCTTCCGCGTCTTCGACGTCCTCAAGCCCTTCCCGGCCCGCGCGGCCGAGCGGCTGCCGGGCGGGGCCGGCGCGATGGCCGACGACCTCGTGGCCGGGCTCTATACCCTGGCCGCGCTGCTCGCGCTGGAGGCCGTGGCGCGATGGCTTTGATCCCGGCCGTGCAGCTGGTGAGCGTGGGGGCCGCCGTGGACGACCGGATCGGCGCGGTCACGACGGCGCTGGCGGCCGCGGGGTGGCCGCCCGCGGCGCGGATCTTCGTCGAGGACGACGAGCCCGCGCTGGAGCGCGCGCTGGCCGGGGAGGTCGCCGTGACGGTGCTGGTCGCCGCCCCCGGCGCGCGGGCGGAAGAGCTCGTGCGCTGGACGCTGGCCCGCGTGGCCGGCGTGCGGCTGGTCGCCCACGAGCGGATGGAGGCGCTGTTGCGACGGCGCGGGCGCCCGCAGGCCGAGCGGCTGGCCCTGCTCCCAGACGGGGCCGATCTGTGGGCGACGCCCGACGCCGAGCCGGCCTGGGCCCTGGAGTCTCGGGGCCGCGCGTTCGTCGTGCTGCCCCACGACGGCAGCGCCGCGCCCGCCCTCCTCGAGCGGCTCACCAGCTTCGTCCGACCGCGGCTCGGCGGCGGGGGCGTCGCCGTCCGCACGCTGCGCGTGACCGGGCCCGGCCTGGCGGCGGTCGAAGAGAGGCTGGCCGGTCGTGCCGCGAGCGACGCCGTGGCGGTGACCGTCCTCGCCGCCGAGGGCGAGGTGTGGGTGAGGCTGCGGGCGCGCGGAATCACGCCGGAGGCCGCTGCCGCTGCGCTCGACCGGGCGGAGGCCGGCCTGGCGTCGGTGCTCGGCGAGGACTGCTACGGGCGCGACGAGGAGACCCTCGAGCGCGTGCTGGGGGCCGTGCTCGCCGAGCGCAAGCTGACGCTGGCCGTCGCCGAGTCGTGCACGGGCGGGCTGCTCGGCCATCGCCTCACCAGCGTGCCCGGCTCCTCGCGCTACTTCGAGCGCGGGGTGATGGTCTATTCCAACCGCGCCAAGGAGGAGCTACTCGGCGTGCCCGCCGAGGTGCTTGCCGCCCACGGCGCGGTCAGCGGGCCCTGCGCCGAGGCCATGGCTGCCGGGATGCGCCGGGTCGCCGGCACCGATTGCGCGCTGGCGGTCACCGGCATCGCGGGCCCGGATGGCGGCACGCCGACCAAGCCGGTGGGCACCGTCTTCGTCGGGATGGCGGTGGGCGACGATGTGCGGGCCGAGCGATTCCACTTCGCCGGCGACCGCGCCGCGATCAAGTGGCACTCGGCGCAGGCGGCGCTCGACCTGCTCCGGCGGCGGCTGCTCGCGGCACCGGAGCCTGGCCGATAACCCGGATCCGATCCTTCGTGGCGATCCTGCTGCCCGATTCCTTGCGGGCGGCGCTCGCCGCGGAGATCGAGCGCCTGGCGCCACGGGCCCGCGATGTCGCCTGGGTCGGCTCCGAGAACCTGCATCTCACGCTGAAGTTCCTCGGCGGCGTCGAGCCGGAGCGTCTGGAGCGGGTGGCCGCCGCGCTGGGGGCCGCGGCGGCGACGGTCGCCCCCTTCGAGGTGGCGCTGCGCGGGCTGGGCGCCTTCCCGTCCCAGCGCCGTCCACGCGTCGTGTGGGCCGGAGCCCACACCGGCGGGGCGGCGGTGACTGCCCTGGCGGCTCGGGTCGAGGACGCGCTCGGCCCGCTCGACTTTCCGCGCGAGGCTCGCGCCTTCTCCGCCCACGTGACCCTGGGCCGCGTCCGGGAGCCCCGCCGCGCGGCCGCTCTGGGCGAGGCGCTGGCCGCGGACGCCGAGAAGGACTTCGGCCGGTTCCGGGTCGAGCAGGTGACGCTGATGCGCAGCGATCTGTCGCCTCGCGGCGCCCGCCACACCGCGCTCGCGTCCTGGCCGCTCGGCGGGCCGGTTCAGCAGTGAGCCGTGCCGCTCTTCAGACATTGACCTCTGCCGCCACGGACTCCTAGAATGCTCGAGGCGGGATTCGACGGAGAACCTCTCACGGTGCAGGCGCCCCGGCGGTAAAGGAGACGATCCATGGCTGAAGTCAAGAACGATCGGCGGCAGGCCCTGGACCTTGCCATCGCGCAGATCGAGCGGCAATTCGGCAAGGGCGCGGTCATGCGGCTGGGTTCGGGGGCGCCGCTCGAGGAGATCGCCGTCATTCCCACCGGGGCCCTCAAGCTCGACGCCGCCCTGGGCGTGGGTGGACTGCCGCGCGGCCGCGTGACCGAGATCTACGGGCCCGAGTCCTCGGGCAAGACCACGCTGGCCCTGCACGTGGTGGCGGAGGCCCAGCGGCTCGGTGGCGTCGCCGCCTTCATCGACGCCGAGCACGCGCTGGATCCCCTCTACGCCCGCAAGCTCGGGGTCAACACCGACGAGCTGCTCATCTCTCAGCCCGACACCGGCGAGCAGGCGCTGGAGATCGCCGAGACGCTCGTCCGCTCCAACGCCGTCGACGTGATCGTGGTGGATTCGGTGGCGGCGCTGGTGCCGCGGGCCGAGCTGGACGGCGACATGGGCGACTCGCTGCCGGGCCTGCAGGCCCGGCTCATGTCCCAGGCCCTGCGCAAGCTCACCGCGGCGATCTCCCGGTCGGGGACGGTCGTCATCTTCATCAATCAGATCCGCGAGAAGATCGGGGTAATGTTCGGTTGTCTGCATCACGATACCCGGGTTGTGCTTGCGGACGGAACCCGAGAGAAGATCGGTCGAATCGTCAAGGAGCGGCGGGAAGTAGAGGTGCTCTCCTACGATGCCGAGACGAAAGCAGTCGTCCCGCGGCGAGTGGTCAACTGGTTCGATAACGGTCGAGCTGATTACTTCCTGCAGTTCGAGGTCCGTGGAGGGCCAGCACGACGGCGCTGCTTCGCGGCCACACCGAATCACATGATCTTCACCCCCCACGGGGAGATCCCGGCCGGTGAGTTGAACGTCGGTGATGAAGTCCTCTTCTGTATGCCCGATTACGAGCTAACCGATGACCAGGAACAAGTCCTGCTCGGCGGGACTTTGGGGGATGGCTCGTTACGGATGGTCGGATTGCATTCGGCCCACTTCCGGGTCGCTCACAGTCCGCGACAGAAGGACTATCTGGAGTGGAAACATGCCTTCCTCGAGCCGTTTTCGGGTGCGATCGGGAGAGTCGGCAACGGTCTCGGCTTCACCATCCTTACCATGCCCTGCCTCGCCCAGTTACACGCCGCACTCTACGACTCCGATGGAAACCGGACGGCAAGCCGCAAGGCCCTCGATCGGCTCGATGCCCGCGGGCTGGCCGTGTGGTATGGGGATGATGGCTCGTTCGCGGGTTCATTCAACCGTTGGGGGAGAGGCAAGGCCGTACTCTGGAACAAATCGCTGCAGGGTGAAGGGCGTGCGGCGGTAATTGCCACGCTCCGCCGCCTTGGTTTTGAACGAATCCGCGACGATGGTCGTGGCTTTTGGTTCGGCGCCAAAGAGGCCGCACGGCTGCACGAGTTCATCGCGTCGTATCTCCACCCAGCTGTCGATTACAAGCTACACCCCACGCTCCGCGGGCG
>DASTFB010000039.1 GCA_035709005.1 Candidatus Methylomirabilota bacterium
GCCGATCGCCCTAGCCGGGGGGCGGCCCGCCCCGAACGGCTGGCCCGTTCCCTCCATCGGCTCTGCCGCCGTGATTCAACGCATGATCTTGCCGGCCATCCGGAGGATGTCGTCCAGCGCATTGCCGTCCCCGTTCAGGTCCCCCATGCCAGTACGGCTGCGCCGCGGCTCAGCCGAGGAGTTCCTGGGGAATGTTGCCGCCGTTGGCGGCGATGCGCGCCAGCACGGTCTTGTGGAGCCAGGTGTTCATCTTCGCCGAATCGTTCATCAGTTCAGGAGGGCAGGCCAGCTCGGCGGCGAGTTCCTTGCGCGCCGCGAAGCTGCTGTCGATATCGAGGAGCTTCAGCAGGTCGACGATGGAGGTCCGCCAGTTGAGCTTCTGCGGATTCGCCGCGGCGCGCCGTTCGAGTTGCGCGACGACATCGACCATCGTGACCGGGGTGGGCGCCGGCGCCACGGCCGGCCTGGCGGATGCGGACGCGGGCGCGGCGCTCGCGCTGCCGATGCCGAGTGTGTTCAGGATCTTCGTGAAGAAACTCATGGCGCTCTCCTGTGATGGCTGACGGGAGGGCGTGACCCTCCCGGATTGCATGGCCGTCGCCCCTTGTCTGGCGGAATGCTACTGGCTTCCCGCAGGCATGCCCAGATGGGCTTTGGTCCCTACGCTTCTGGTAGGAAAGAGTTTTCCCAGTGAGGGAGGTTCTCGGCAGGGCCGGGGGCTCGATTGTGTCAGGTCGCTTCGATGATCTCGTCGTTCTCCAGTCGTGCCGTCTGCTGCTCCAGCCAGGCCCGAACGCCGTCGGCCGTGGTAAGCCCCGCGAGAAGGTCGGCGAGGCCCTCGACGAGGTTGCGTAGCCTCTCGGGCAGCTGTTCGTCGTACCCGCACAATCGGGCCACGTAGCTTTCGCGTTCGTCGTTCGTCATCCGATCGAGCGCGGGCGTGAGCGTCTGGAGCGCCTCGTCGACCTCCGTCAGGTCGGCCAGCAGCTTGGTGGCGTGCAGGATGGTAGTGGTGACATGCGCGCGTACGCGGTCGACTGGGTCAGCCACGCTTGGCGAGCAACTGCAACGGCAATGCCACCGACGCAGACGACCCCCGGGGGAACAGATCAGCGCCATGCGTAAACTCGATCTTCCTCTTGCGTTCCTCGTGGTTGTCGAGACGGTTTCGACGGCGGTGGGCGACGACACGAGCCACCAGGTGCGCGCGGAGCTGTCTGGCTACAACGAAGTCCATTTCGCCGGGGGGCCACCGGCAGCGCTCCGCGGCGGGATCTCGACCGCGGCCCGGGGGAGCTTCAAGGCGACAATCGACGAGACCAATCAGGCGATCCATTACGAGCGCAGCTACCAGGGCCTCGAGGGAGCCGTCACGCAGGCTCACATCCATTTCGGACAGTCCAGCACTGTCGGCGGCATCGTCGTGTGGCTCTGCGAGACGGCTGGCACCCCGGCGCCTTCGCCGACTTCGATGCCGGTTTCGCATCCTGTGGACCTGGGGGGCTTGACCCCCGAGTGCCCCCAGGAGGCCCCTCCTGACAACCCCGTCACCGGGACAATCGGGCCCGACCAGGTGCTGGCCCAGACTGCGCAGGGCATCGCCCTCTTCGAGTTCGCTGAGCTCGTCCGGGCCATCCGCGCCGGGGCGACCTATGCGAACGTGCATTCGGCGCTGCACCCTCCCGGGGAGATCCGAGGCCAGATCCACGGCGGCTTGACCGGCAAGATCCTCGACTCCCTCGGCCAAAAGCTCGGCGATTAAAGTCGTGCTCAGCGCTGGCGAGCGGGGACCCAGGCTGTCGTCCGGCCGCCGATCGTCAGATAGCGGATCGTCTCGCCCCGGGCCGTGACCGCGCCCGGACCGTCCCAGCGTGTGTGGAACAGCCACGGGCGGGGATAGCGACTGCTGTCGTTCAGCGCGCGCACCGAGGTGGCGATGACCGAGCGGAGCCGGCTCCGCAGCCGGCGCAGCTCGGCGTCGGTCAGCGTGTTGGCGCGCCGTTGCGGCGCGATCCCCGCCTGATACAGCACCTCGTCGGCGATCCAGTTGCCCACACCGGCGGCGAACGACTGATCCAGCAGCACCGCCTTGATCGGCGCGGCGCGCTCGCGCAGCAGATCGGCGAAGGCGCGGAACGAGGGCAGCTCCAGCAGCGCGTCGAAGCCGAGGAGGCTGATGGGCGGCTCGCGCCGGGGATCGTGGCGCAGGCGGATGCGTCCCAGGCGCCGGGCGTCGGCGAACGCGGCCTCGCGCCCGCCCTCGAAGCGCAGCACGAGCTTGGTGAAGCGCGGCGGCCACACCTCGCCGGGATGCCGGCGGCCGTAGGAGACGAGCCGGACGCCGGGCGCGCTGGGCGAGTGGAACCCGCCCGTCATGCCGAAGTGAAAGCACGGCCACGGGCGCCGGTCGAGCTCCAGCCACAGGTGCTTGCCCCGGCGGCGCGCCGCGCGGACCCGGCGGCCGACCAGAGCCCGGCGCAGGCGGGCCGGCGTGACGCCCTCGTACACGATGCGATCGTCGACCGTGCGGGCACCGACGATCCTCCGGCCCCGGGCCAGGCGCTCGAGCGCGCGGCGGGCGGCCTCGACCTCAGGCAGCTCCGGCATGGCCGTCTAGCCGACGTGGGGGGCCCCGACATGGCCCCCCACACCCCCCAACCTTCGGCACGCCCCGGCGCAGCCGGGTCGCGCCTCTGGGACCGCTACTCGGACAAGCATCTAGCGTCGGCCGTCGCGGCCAGCGCGCGAGGGCCGGCCGGCGCCGGCGAGCTCGGCCCAGCGGAAGCACCCGGTGAGGTGATCGTTCACGAGTCCGGCCGCCTGCATGAAGGCGTAGCAGATCGTCGGACCCACGAAGCGGAAGCCCTGGCGGATGAGGTCGCGGCTGAGGGCGCGCGAGGCGTCCGTCTCCGCCGGCACCTGTCGGAGCGCGCGCCAGCGATTCTGAATGGGCTGCCCGCCGACGAACCCCCACAGATAGTCGGCGAAGCGCCCTTGCTCGCGCCGCACCGCAAGGAACGCGCGGGCGTTGGTGATGGTCGACTCAATCTTGAGGCGGTTGCGGACGATCCCCTCGTCGGCGAGGAGCCGGCGGACATCGCGCGCCGTGAACCGGGCCACGGCCGTCGGCTCGAACCTGGCGAAGGCGCGCCGGTAGGCCTCGCGCTTGCGCAGGATGGTGGACCACGACAGTCCCGCCTGCGCCCCCTCCAGCACGAGCAGCTCGAAGAGGCGGCGGTCGTCGCGCAGCGGCACGCCCCACTCCTCGTCGTGGTAGCGCTGCTCGAGCTCGCCCACTGCCCAGGCGCAGCGGGTCGTCGCCCCGGGGCCCTTCAGGCGAGACGGGGGCGATGTCGTGCCCATGGCCGCGCCTCCTCGAACGCGGCGGACGCCTGCAGCACGGTGAGGTCGGCGAAGCGGCGGCCCACGATCTGCAGGCCGACGGGAAGGCCCGCGCTCGTGAATCCGGCCGGAACCGAGGCCGCCGGCTGGCCCGTGAAGTTGAACGGATAGCTGAAGGACGCCCACGGAAACCAGTCCCACTCGTGCTGGGGAAAGCCGGCCGGATTCAGAAGGCCGACCTCGAAGGCCGGGACCGACACCGAGGGCGTCAGCAGCAGGTCGTAGCGCTCGAACAGCGATCGCACGCTGTCCCAGTAGGCGAGCTTGCGGCCGCGGAGCTCCAGATACTCGAGCAGGCCGTAGCGACGCCCATGCTCGATGCATGCCACGAGCCCCGGATCCATCCGCTCCCGCCACTGGGCGACGAGGCTTCCGTACATGCCGGCCTCGTGAGCGCTCCACAGGCAGCGGATGAGCTCGGTCGTGTCGTCGAATTCTGGGCTGACTTCCTCGACGGCGCACCCCAGATCCTGAAAGACGCAGACCGCCTCGCTCGCGACCCGTGCGACCTCGGGGTCGACGCGCAGCCCGCCCAGGTCCGGGCTGAATGCCACGCGCAGCCCGCGGATCCCGCGGCGGAGCTCACCCACGTAATCCGCGGGCACCGCCTCCAGCGACGTGCGGTCCCACTCGTCGGGGCCGGCGATCACGCTCAGCATCAGAGCCGCGTCAGCAACGGTGCGCGTCATCGGCCCGGGGTGGCTCACGTAGTCGTTGTTGGCCAGCGGCCAGGTGGGCACGCGCCCGTACGAGGGCTTGAGGCCGTAGACGCCGCAGAACGCCGCGGGGACGCGGATGGAGCCGGCGCCGTCGGAGCCCTGGTGCAGCACGCCCAGCCCGGCGGCGGCGGCCGCGCCGGCGCCGGCGCTGGAGCCCCCCGTCGTCATGCCGGGGTTCCAGGGATTTCGGGTGATCCCGGTCAGCGGGCTGTCGCCGATGGCCTTCCAGCCGAACTCCGGCGTGGTCGTCTTGCCGATCATGATGCCGCCCGCCGCGCGCAGGCGCCGCACGATCGGCGCGTCGGTGTCCGGGACGCGGTGCTCATACACGCGGGAGCCGCCCATCGTGCGCACGCCGCGCGTCACGGTCAGGTCCTTGATCGAGTACGGGATGCCGTGCAGGGGACCGAGCCGCTCGCCGGCCATCAGCGCCCGCTCGGCCTGCCGGGCCTCGTCCATCGCGATCTCGGCCGTCACCGTGCAGAAAGCGTTGAGCGTCCGGTTGAGGCGCTCGATCCGCTCCAGCACGGCCCGGGTCAGCTCCACGGGCGACAGCGTCTTGGCGCGGATCATCTGCTGTAGCTCGGTGGCCGGCGTCCACGCGAGATCGGTCATGGCCGGTCCTCCATGAGGTCGTAGGGCTCGCGCACCTGACTCAGGCAGAAGGCGCCGACGAAGCCCTCCAGCTCGCGAGCGGCGGCCATGGACGCGGCGTTGGCGTGGCGGAGCCTGGCCGCGGCCGTTTCGGCCTGGGCCCGCACCCGCGCTTCGTCCACCGTGGTCAGGCGGCCGCGCTCGAGGACCAGGCGTCCGCCGATCATCACGCTGTCCACCGCGGCCGCGCTCTCGCCGTTGACGATCTGCAGCAGCACGTCGTTGAGCGGCACGAAGCCGATGTTGGTGAGATCCAGGAAGGCGATGTCCGCCTTGAAACCGGGGGCCAGGCGGCCGATGAGATCGCCCATGCCGAGCACGCGCGCGCTGCCGACCGTGGCCATGGTGAAGGCCTCCTCGGCGGACAGCCAGCGCCGGTGGTCGAGCGAGCGCACCCGGGAGAGATAGGCGGTCAGGCGGATCGCCTCGAACATGTTCTGCGTGTCCGACGACGCGGCGGAGTCGGTGCCGATGCCGACCGTGAGGCCGCCCTCCAGCATCATGCGGGCCGGCGCCACCCCGGAGCCGAGACGGAGGTTGCTGATCGGATTGTGGGCCACGCTGGCGCCGGCGTCGGCCAGCCGGCGGATGTCGTCGCGATCGAGCCAGACGCCGTGAGCGCCGCTGAAGCGAGGCCCGAGCAGGCCGAGCCTGGCCAGGTGCCCCGTCAGCGTCGTGCCGTACTTGCGTCGCCCGACGACCGCCTGCGTCTTGGATTCGGCGAGATGGGTCTGGATCCCGACCTCGAACTCCCGGGCCAGGTCCCGGCAGGCCGCGAGGAACTCGTCGCTACAGTGCAGCGGGATCGTCGGCCCCAGCGCCGGCCGCACGCCGGCGCGATCGAACGGCCACGTGCGAACGATCTCCCGGCAGGCCTCCACGCTCGCCGGCCAGGGCGCCGTGCTGAGCTTCTCCACCTGGCGCCGGGCCGCCTCGGGCAGCGCCTCCAGCAGGCCGGGCAGCGCTTGCCAGAGCGTGCGGTCGGCCATCATCGGCGCGACGACCGCGCGGATGCCGACGTCGTGGTAGGCCCGGGCGGCGGCCTGGATGCCGTCCACCGAAGGCAGCGGGTACTCGACGTTGAGGTCGTAGCAGGCGGTGCAGCCCTTGTGGACGAGCTCGATGGCGGAAAGCTGAGCCGTCAGGTACTTGTCCTCGACGCTCCGGTTGGCGTTGAGCGCACCGGACACGGTGAGCAGCAGCTCCAGCGGCACGCGATCGGGGACGAGCCCGCGGGTCAGCCCGCCTTGCCCGTGCGTGTGGGCGTTCACGAGGCCGGGGATGAGCAGGCGGTCGCGGGCGTCGAGCGTCCGGGCGCCCTGCGGCGCCGTCAGCCCCGGCCGCCCGATCTCGCGGATCGTGTCGCCATCGATCAGGACGTCGGCCGGCTCGGCCCGATGTCCCGCGATGTCGAGCACCCGGCCGCCGCGGATCACGGTGAAGCCCGTCATGGACGAGGTCCTACGATAAACGAAGTCGGCCGAAAATGCTCAACGGCCGAGCGCCATCGACACGAGCCCGGCGAAGATCACGACGGCGCCGGCCAGGCGCGAGCCGGGGTGCGCTTCGCCCAGGAGCCGCGTTCCAGGAGGGCCGCCAGCGGGATTAGGATATGGGCCGGACACTCGGAGGACATCCCGAGAAGAGGTCCGTGAGACACACGCGCATTATCGTCACTCACTACGGCGGGCCCGATGCACTCGGGGTGGTTGAAGAAGAGTGCCCCGAGCCGAAGGACGGGGAGGTGCGGGTGAGAGTGCTGGCCGCCGGTGTCTCCTTGCCGGACCTGATGATGCGCGAGGGGGTTCATCCCGAGACGCCCCGGCTGCCCTACACGCCAGGGTGGGATCTGATCGGCGTGGTGGATCGGCTGGGCGCCGGTATCTCTGGAATCGAACCAGGCCAGATAGTTGCCGCGTTGCCGATCAGCGGCGCGTATGCGGAGTTCGTCTGCTTGCCGCAACGCGAACTGGTTCCGGTGCCACCCGGGTTGGACGCCGCCGAGGCTGTGAGCCTCGTGCTGAACTACGTCACGGCGTACCAGATGCTGCATCGCTCCGCTAAAGTCAGACCGGGCCAGCGCGTGTTGATTCACGGCGCGGCCGGCGGGGTCGGCTCGGCACTCTTGCAGCTCGGGCGCCTCGCCGGGCTGGAGATGTACGGCACCTGTTCATCGCGAGGGGCGTCGGCCGTTTCGGACCTGGGCGGTATCCCAATTGATTACCAGCATCAGGACTTCGTGAAAGAAATTCACCGGCTCACCCGCGAGGGGGTGGACGCTGTCTTCGACGGCATCGGCGGCGCGCATATCTGGCGTTCCCGCAAAGCTCTCCGCCCTGGCGGGAGGGTAGTGGCCTATGGCCTTACTTCCTCGCTACGTGGGGGACGACTGGCTTCAGGTCATCGTCATCGCTTTCACGGAATCCCCATCTTCGGGTTGTATATTGCTGGCGGCTGGCTTTTACCGAGCCGGAGGCGGGTGGTCCCCTACAGCATCCAATGGCTCAAACGGCTGAGACCCGCAGTGTTTCGACGCGATTTGATCGCCCTGTTGGAGCTCCTGCAACAGCAAAAGATCAAACCGCTGGTCGCGCGGCGATTTCCTCTTGCCGAGGCAAGATACGCGCACGAGTTGCTCGGAAAGGGAGCGGTGACAGGCAAGATCGTGCTGACCGGGCAATCGTGAGAACGTACAACTCCCCCGGAGACGAGCGTATGGACGAGATCGTGACCGTGGCAGAAGGCCTGGTCCCGCTGATCCGCAAGCTACGCCACACGACCGAGAATGATCGGTGTATTGCGGAACCGATCGTGCGCGCTCTTCGCAAGAGTGACCTGTGTCGGATGCTCCTCGACACTGGCGCGCGCTCACCATACACACCGGAAGACTGGTTGAGGGTCCTCGAGACGTTGGCCGGCGCCGAAGCGTCGGTGTCCTGGCTCATCTGGAATAACACGTTGGCGTGTTTCTGGGCCCGCTTCTTGGATGACGCGGGGCGCGCACGGGTATTCGGCGATTCCAGTCGATTGTTCGCGGGCTCCACCCGGCCGACCGGACAGGCCGTGGCCACGCAAGGCGGGTTCCGGTTGAGCGGCCGCTGGTCGCTCGTGTCTGGCTGCGAGCTTGCCGACTATGTCCATCTCATCAGCCTGGTGCACGAGGATGGGGTGCCCCGCATGCTCGCCCCCGGGCAGCCCGACCTCCGCGTGCTGTTCGTGCCCAAGGGCCGCTACGCCATCCTCGACACCTGGCATGTCGGGGGCTTACGTGGCTCCGGGAGCCACGACGTCGTCGTGGACGACGTGTTCGTGCCCATTGAAGACTCGCTCGCGCCCGCTCCCCCGGTGGCGAGCAACGCACCGCTCGCCCAGCTGCCCATTATTCCGATGATGGTCGCCGGCATTGGCGCCCAGTTCCTGGGCATGGCGCGCGCAGCAATGGCGGTCACGATCGAGATACTGCGCACCAAGGTATCGGTGGATCCCGGCGCATCGATTCGCGAGCGACCAGGTGTGCTCGCCGACATCGCGTCGTATAGCGCGGCGGTCACTGCCGCAGGGAGCCACCTCCACGCAAGCATGGAGACCATGTGGCACACGGTCAGACATCAGCTTCCGACGGCCGAGGACCGTGCGGCGCTGTACAGTGCTGGTCTGTATGCCGCCACCACCGCGCGTGCAGCCGTCCTGGCCATGCACGCCGCGGCCGGGACGACGGCTCTCTATGTGGACTGCCCGCTGGAACGAAGCGTACGCGATCTGCAAACGATGGAGAGGCATATTGCGGCGCAGCCGGTCTGGTTGGAGGACGCGGGGAGAGTGCTTGTGGGGCATGAACCGGTGAATCCGTTATTCATGATTTGAGGAGCGTGTCAGGGGAAGAGGCAGGAGAGCGCCAATCCCATGCCGAAGATGCGGTCCGTTGGGGCCTTGCTGGAACAATGACCGGGATTGGTCGATGGGTTGAGACCTGGCGCGCGCCTAGGGCGCCAGCGCGACGGTACAAGTAAGAACCTACCTCCTGGAACTCCCTGGACTACGGATGCGGAGTTCGAGGCCATCACTGTGTATTTTACGCCTCCATCAGAGGATGAAGGATTCGACGTCATCCGTCATGAGCGCGTTTAACTGAATTGAAGCCGATCCGCCGATTCACGCTGGAGACGCACGAGGGCCCGTATGAGAAGTGGCCGTTACGTTCTCGACTGTTTCTCGAAGGGCAGCCGACGAGCATTGCCCTACCGGGCTATCGGCTGTTGCATCAGTTTGAGACCTCGGAGGGCTACATCCTGGTGACCGATTACGATTGCC
Source organism: Candidatus Methylomirabilota bacterium (assembly GCA_035709005.1). Lineage (NCBI taxonomy): Bacteria > Methylomirabilota (SeqCode) > Candidatus Methylomirabilota bacterium. Next base: position 9,087 of record DASTFB010000039.1, read on the forward strand.
CTTACGAGGAGATCACGAATTTTGCCCTGGTCAGCAAACAGTTACGGCTGCAGTCATGTCGCTGGCTCGGCTGGATGTACGAGACGTTCCTCCTGGAGCGCATCGAGTGGCAAGACGAGCGCACCTTCATTGCCGTCATTGGCGGTGGTGGTCGGTGGCGCCTCACGATTCGGTCCTGGGGAATTCCGTACAATCCGGCCACGTCTGAGGCTTCAGGGGTTCGTAGGCCGAGCGAGGATGTGAAACCAATGACCGAGGTTGGCCAATGGATCGAGACCTGGCGCGAGTTAGGGGTCAGCGATTCCCCGGAGCTCAGGCGCCTGCATGGTGATGTTCTGGGTCGGTACTCCGAGCCACATCGTCAGTACCATACGTCTCAGCACCTTGCGGAGTGCTTCGAGAAGGTCCAAGACATCATCCATCTGGCAGAACACCCAGCCGAGGTAAACGTCGGCCTCTGGTTCCACGATGCGATCTACGACACTCAACGTCAGGACAATGAGGAGCGGAGCGCCGCTTGGGCACGCTCTGCGGCGCGAGAATCGGGCGTCAGTGCTGAGAGCGCACAGAGGATCTACGATCTCATCATGTTCACACGCCATGCCGCGGTGCCGATCGGCGTCGATGCCCAGGTTCTGGTCGACGCGGACCTGTCCATCCTGGGTGCTCAACCTGCGCGGTTCCAGGAGTATGAGGCGCAGGTCCGCAACGAATATGGGTGGGTTCCGGAGGCAATGTTCCGGTCCAGCAGGGCCAGGATACTGAAGGAGCTCCTGAGCAGACCCCACGTGTATTGTACGGCCCATTTTCGAGAGCGGTACGAAGCGCAGGCGCGGCGCAATCTACAACAGTCACTGGCATACCTCGAGTGCCTCGGCGCTACGGGCGTCTAACGACCGGACCGTGTGTGCACGGCTCCAGAGATCGGCCCGCCGGAACGGTCAGGGATGGCTCGCCATGTGATGTCCGATGGTGTGCAGATCCGCGTGCTCACGCGGCGTCTCGTACACCAGCCGGCCCTCGAACATCACGACGATGCGGTCAGCCAGCTCCAGGAGCTCGTCCAGGTCCTCGCTGATGAGCAGCACCGCCGCGCCGGCGTTGCGGACCGCGGCGATCCGGCTCCGGATCTCGGCGGTCGCGGCGATGTCGAGCCCCGCGCACGGATTCTGGGCGATCAGCACGGCGACCTCGCCGGACAGCTCGCGGGCCAGCACGGCGCGCTGCACGTTGCCTCCGGACAGCGTTTCGAGCGGGGCGTCGGGACCGGGGGTGCGGATCCTGAAGCGCTCGATGAGCGCACGGGCCTGAGCACGCAGGGCGCGCCGGCTCACCAGCCAGCCGCCCCGCGCGTTGGGAGGCTCGTCGAAGTTGCGGAAGGCGAGGTTCTCGGCCACCGACATGCCGCGCACGCAGGCGTTGCGCAGGGGCTCCTCCATGAGAAGGAACACGCGACGCCGCCGCATCTCGGAGCGCGTGGGCCGGTAGGGGGCGCCGGCCACCCGGATCTCGCCGGCTCCGGGCTCTCGCTGGCCGGCCAGCACCTCGACCAGCTCGCGCTGCCCGTTGCCCGACACGCCGGCCACCCCCACGATCTCGCCCCCGCGCACGGCGAGCGACACGTCGCGCAGGGCGGTGAG
>DASTFB010000040.1 GCA_035709005.1 Candidatus Methylomirabilota bacterium
CCGCCTGCATGCCGAGGGCCGCACGCTGGCGCCAGGCGTGCTCGGTGTGCCCGCCGGTCGCGGCGGCTTCCACATCAAGGCGGCCGGGCTCGTCGGCGAGCGCAGCTACTTCGCCGCGAAGACGAATGCGAACTTCCCCGACAATTCCCGTTTCGGCTTACCGACGATCCGCGGCACCGTCGTGCTCGCGGAGGCGGAGACGGGAGAGCCGCTCGCGATGATGGATTCTGCGAGCGTGACGGCGTTGAGGACGGGGGCGGCGACGGCCGTGGCCGCGAAGTTCCTGGCGCGCGATCACGCCCGCACCGCGACCATCGTCGGATGTGGCGCTCAGGGGGAGATCCAGCTGGCCGCAATCGCCGCGGTGCTGCCGCTGCAGCACGTGTGGGTGTTCGACACCGTCGGCGTGCGCGCGGAGAGTCTCGCCACCCGGGCCCGAGCGGCTCTCCAGATCCACGTCGAGGCGGCCACAAAGCTTCATGCCGCCAGTCGCGAGTGTGACGTCTGCGTCACCTGTACACCATCGCGGCATTGGCTCGTGTCCCGCGACGACGTCGCGCCCGGCACGTTCATCGCGGCGGTCGGCGCCGACAGCTATGGCAAGCAGGAGCTGGAGCCGTCGCTCCTGGCCTCGTCGACGCTTGTCGTCGACGTCCTCGAGCAATGCGCGGAGATCGGTGAGCTGCAACACGCTCTTGCTGCGGGTCTGATGACCCGGGACCAGGTCCATGCCGAGCTCGCCGAGGTTGTCGTGGGCCGCCGGCCAGACAGGACGCGTGACGATGAGATCACCGTGTTCGACAGCACCGGCACCGCGCTGCAGGACGTGGCGGCCGCGATTGTGGTCTACGACAAGGCGAGGGCGATGGAGCGCGGGACCGAGGTGAACCTCGATGACTGAGTCAGGGGCCACACGGTGGCAGGGGAGCAGGACCGGCTCTTCGGTGAGGCGGGCCGCCTGGGCCTCCGTCGCCCTTCATGCCAACAGGAGAGTCAGATGAAATGGATTACGCGTGAGCGCGCGCGTGTCGACCGCATCGCCTGCCCGTGGCTGATCACCAGGTTCGTCGATCCACGGCCGGAGTTCGTGTTCGGCCCGTCGGGTGAGGTTCTCGGTGAGGCGAAGCGTCAGAATGCGATCCCGTACGACATCCCGAACGTCGAGCTCGGACACCACGGCCCGAAATGTTCGTTCGATGCCTTCATCGAGCGGTACGAGCTCGCCGATCCGGCGCTCGGCTTGCTTGCGCCCATCGTGCGTGGCGCCGACACGGATGACCGTGGTCTGAGGCCAGAGTCGGCGGGGCTGTATGCCGCGGCGACCGGCTTTCAGGCCACGAGCCGGGACGACTTCGAGAACATGGCGCGCCAGTTCCCGATGTACGACGCCCTCTATGCGTACTGTCAGACGCAAGTGCCGGCCGCACAGCAGGCCCGGGTCCTGTTCGTCTGCCTCCACGGCGCGGGGAAGAGCGTTGTGGCGGCCGCCCACTTCCGGCGCCTGGCGGCGGCGCGCGGGCTCACGATCGAGGCCGTCGCGGCCGGCACCGAACCGGGCGCGGAGCTGACACCGGCGGCGGTGAAAGGGCTCGCAGGCGAGGGGTTGCCGCCGAGACCTGCCCGGCCACGGCCGGTCACGCTGTACGACCTGGACAGCGCGGCGCGCGTGGTGAGCTTCGGCTGCGACACCCCGGCGAAGGGCCAGCGGATCGACCAGTGGGACGTCCCCGCCATCAGCGACGGATATGACGCGGCGCGTGACCGGATCGTGCGGAACGTCGAGCGGCTCGTCGCCGAGCTTGCGGAAGGACGTTGACGATGTCGCTGCGCCATCTCGGCTTCATCGACTTGCCCGCTCACGTGAAGGAGGGTGGTTTCGATCACGCGGCGGTCCACGAGCCGACAGGCCGCATCTACGTCGCTCACACCGCGAACGACGCGATCGACGTGATCGACGTGGAAGCGTGGAAGTGCATCGGGTCCATCCCCGGGCTGATCGCGGTGGCCGGCGCGCTGGTGTCCGCGTCGTCCGATCTCGTGATCACGTCGAATCGCGGCGAGGACACGGTCGGCTTCTTCCGGCCCGATGACCCCGCGTCCGTCGAGAAGATCGCCGTCGGCGTCCGGCCGAATGGTCTTGCGTATGATCCCGAACGCGGGCAGCTCCTGGTCGCCCACGTTGGAGATCCCGCCATTCCGGGATCCCGCACGGTGTCCATCATCGATGTTCGGGCGCGGAAGCCGACGGCCGACATCCCCGTTACAGGCCGTACCCGCTGGACCATCTACGACCCGATTGCCGAGACATTTCACGTCAACATCCTGGATCCGCCACAGATCGTCGTGGTTGGCATGAGCCACGCCGGCGTGGGCCACCCCGCCGGGATACGGCGTGTCGTGCCGATACCCCATGCCGGCCCGCACGGCCTGGACATTGACGTCGCGCGACGTCGGCTGTTCTGTGCCTGCGATGCGGGCGTGCTGCTCGAGGTGCATGCGGACTGCGGCGACGTCCTCGCGGCGGAAACCATCGCCGGCGTCCCCGACGTCGTGTTCTACAACGTCGCGCTGGGCCGAGTCTACGTGGCGATCGGTGATCCCGGCGTCATCGAGGTCTTCGACACGCTGCCGCTGAGGCGACACCAGACGATCGCGACGGAGGCGGGCGCGCATACGCTGTCGTTCGACGCCGCGCGCAACATCGTGTGCGCGTTTCTCCCGGCGAGCCATCGCGCGGCCGTGTACCGTGACGAGCCGTAACACCGCCTGTTGCGCTCGTCTCTTGTGCTGTCTCGAGGAGGGTGGGACTGATGTCAACGACAATGCCGCTCACGGCTCGACGCGTCGGCCTCGGGCAGTTCGTGCGCTATTTCCTGTATCTCGGCAGTCTCGGATTCGGTGGACCGGTGGCCCTCGCCGGTTTCATGCACCGGGACCTGGTCGAGAAGGAGCGGTGGGTGGCCGAGGAGGAGTACCAGCTCGCGCTGGCACTCGCCCAGATCATGCCCGGTCCCCTGGCCGCGCAGCTGGCGATCGCGCTGGGCTACTTCCAACACGGCATCGTCGGGGCCACAGCGGTCGGGCTCGCGTTCACCGTGCCCTCGTTCCTGATGGTCGTCGGCGTGTCCCTGGCCTACGTACGGTTCGGCGGGCTTTGGTGGATGCAGGCGCTCTTCTACGGGATCGGCGCCGCCGTGATCGCCATCATCGCGATCGCGGCCTACCGGCTCTCGCGCTCGACGAACAAGCGCGACCCCTTGCTGTGGGGGATCTTCGGCGCCTTGAGCATCGTCACGGTGGTGGCCCAGGCGGAACTGGCCGAGTTTTTCGTGCTAGCGGGACTGGCCGTCTTGTTCGTGCGCGTACGTCCGGGACGCCGCGAGGCGCTCATGGCCGGCGTCGGCGGCCTGGGCGTGGTGGCGGCGATCTGGCTCATCGAGCGATGGTTCCTCACCGTCGGGGTTGGCGGCGAGGACGTCTTGCTGCAGATCTTGCTGTTCTTCACAAAGGCGGGTGCATTCGTCTTCGGCAGCGGCCTCGCGATCGTTCCATTCCTCCAGCAGGGCGTGGTGCAACAGTTCGGGTGGCTGACCGACCATCAGTTCCTGGACGCGGTCGCGGTGGCGATGATCACGCCGGGCCCCGTCGTCATCACCGTGGTCTTCATCGGCTTTCTGGTGGCCGGACTCCTGGGCGCGATCGCGGCGGCCGTCGGCATCTTTCTCCCCGTGTATGTCTTCACGGTGGTGCCCGCGCCGTGGTTCAGCCGGAACCGCGACAACGTCCAGCTGAGGGCCTTCGTGCAGGGTGCGACCGCCGCCGCAACGGGCGCTCTGAGCGGCGCGGTCGTCGTGCTGGCGACGCGCGCGATTTACGACATCCCGACGGCAGGCATTGCGCTGGCCACCCTGGCCATCCTGTGGCGGTACAGGATCCCTGAGCCCATCGTCGTGCTGGCGGCAGCGGCGGCCGGCCTCGTGATCTGGCTCGGCCGGGGCGCGTGACATCCGGAACGTGGGGGCACTTGGGCTGGCTCGGTGTTTGGCTGGGTGTGGGTTGCCTGGGGCAACCTGGCCAGCCGATGAGCCCGATCCGTCATTCGCGACTCGGGGTACGATGTCGGCGTGAATGTGGACGGGCTCAAGGTCGTCGTGCGTGGGTCAGGGGACATCGGGTCGGCGGTCGCCCACCAACTCGTCCGAGAGGCGTGCGCCGTCGTGATCCAGGAAGACCCCACGCCGACGACCACGAGGCGCGGCATGGCCTTCACGGATGCCGTGTTCGACGGATGGACCAGCCTGGACGGGATCGACGCGATCCGAGCGCGAGACACCACTGACGTCCGGAGACTGCTCGCCGCGCGTGAGGCTATCCCGGTGTACGTCGGGGCGCTCGAGCCGCTCCTGAAGGAGGTTGCCCCTGCCGTCCTGGTGGATGCCCGGATGCGAAAGCACGAGGCGCCACAGGGTCAGTGCGGGCTGGCAGGCCTCACCATCGGCCTTGGGCCTGGTCGGGGTATCAGTGAGCGACCGCGCCGGATCGCGGACGGTGTGCTGAAGGCGATTCGCAAATGGGACGACCGCCCGCCGCGCTGAGGCGGAGTGAGCCGTTCACCTCGCCGAGGGCGTTCCCGCTCTAGCGCACTCGGCGCGCCAGCGCTCGTTCGCCTCGGCGAACCAGCGCCGGGCCCGCTCGATGTCGTAGGGACGCTCCTGTAGCGTCTCGGGGTCCCAGTCACTTCGAGGCATATGGAAAAAATCCCCGCCGTAGATGTGGATGGCTCCAGTGAAGTCGCGAAGCGGGTTCACGACCGAATGGATGACCGCTTGGCCGAGCACCGCGACATCCCCGCGGTCCAGTTGCCTTTCACCGACGGCAGCCAGCCCTCCGGGGGCGCGGCGATAGAACGTGTTGTCTTCGCGGCCCCCGTACAGCCCGATGATCGCCCACATCCGGTGGTCATGCGGGTAGGCCACCAGCCCCGGCGTCCAGATCACCTTGAGGATCGTGAGGTCGGGGGAATGGTGGAGGGTAACGATCTGTCCCTCCGGCGGAGTGCCGAGGGCCGCCTCCACCTCACCGGGATGGGCCACGGCGCGCTCGAGCAGTTCCTTGATGGCGAGCTCCGGGGAGTGCTCGGCGAGCGCGGCGCGACAGTCAGCGACGAAACGATCGACGTCGAACATGGCCGTTCCTCCTCGCGAAAGAATAGGTCGCTGGGGCCAACCCTAGCGGCGCGCTTGCCTCGTGTCCAATGCATTGCAAGGGCTATAATCCATGCCTGTTGGGCATGGCGTGATGGAGCTTCGCCATCTGCGCTACTTCGTCGCCGTTGCCGAGGCGGGGGCTTTCTCTCGCGCCTCGACCCGTCTCGGCATCACGCAGCCGGCGCTGTCCCGGCAAGTGCGCGACCTCGAGCTGGAGCTCGGCGTCCGGCTCTTCGAACGCACGGGGCGCCGCATCCAATTGACGAATCACGGCGAGGGACTCCTGTCGCGCAGTCGCGACCTCCTGACCGCCGCAGCACAGCTCGGTGAGCACGCGCAGGCCATGCGTGGGGGCCAGGCGGGTGTTCTTCGCATCGGCGCGTCGCCACAGGCGATCCAGAGCTTCCTGGCGCCGTTCCTGGCCCGGTACTTGAAACCACGGCCCCAGATCGAGGTCCATCTGCTCGAAGAAGGCGGTCTGCGGCTTCCCACCCTGGTCGAGCGGGGTGACGTCCACTTCGCCTTCGGAGTCCTTCGCGGCGAAGAGCCGCTCGAAGGGCGCTTGCTCTTCGCGGCACGAACGCTCGCCGTCGTGTCCTTGATACATCGTCTGAGACAACGCGCGATCGTCGACATCGCCGAGCTGCGAAATGAGCCGGTCTTGCTGTTACGCCAGGAATTTGGAACGCGCGATGCGTTCGACGCAGCATGCCGGCTCGCGCGGATACGACCTCGAATCGTCCTCGAGTCCGGCGACCCGCAGTCGCTCGTCGCGCTCGCCGAATCGGGCCGCGGAGTCGCGATCGTTCCGTCGACCGTTCTGTTCGCCGGGCGAAGGGTCCATGCGGCGCCGATCCTCCATGCCGGTACCTCCCTCGGCATCTGGGGCTCGATCATATGGGATCCACGCCGCTTCATGCCCGCCTATGCCAGGGCGTTCGTCGACGAGGTCACCGCGTACACCCGCCGCACGTATCCGGGCCGACAATTCGATCGGCGCGCGCCGCCCGTACCAAGGCCCGGATCGTAGTTCTCTCGCCTGCCCAAGTTCTTCAAGGTGGCGGAACGGTCTGCGTCGCAGCTCGCTGACGTAGCCGTAGTTGCCGTTTCATGCTGGACCCTTGGAAGGGTCTTGGAACGGTTGAACGTCAGCACGTCTCGCTAGTCGCCGGCCGGAGCCGCTGCCGGTCGCGGAGCGTCGTTTGGGCCGGCGGACGGTCCTCACCTTGCCGCTCCCGCCTCCTCCGCAGAAGAACAGATCGCCGCCATCGGACTCGAGCCCCGAAACGCCCACTCCGGGCGGCATCTCGAGCGTCTCTAGAACTTCTCCCGTTCGAGGATCGACTCGCCGCACATCGCTTTCGTCGCCGTCCCAGGTGCCGTGCCACAGCTCTCCGTCGATCCAGGTGACCCCGGTGACGAAGCGGTTGGACTCTATCGTCCGAAGAATCGCCCCTGTCTGGGGATCGATTTGGTAGATCTTCCGGTCCCGATACTGCCCCACCCAGAGCGTCCCTTCGGCCCACGTGAGCCCCGAGTCACCGCCGCCGCCGGGCGCCGGGATCGTGGCGAGCACACGCCCGGTCTTCGGGTCGATCTTCTGGATGCGATCCCCGGCGAGCTGAAACAGGTGCTGGCCGTCGAAGGCCGTTCCTGCACCCGCGGCGACATCGATCGAGCGCAGCGTCTTCCCACTCGCGGGATCGAAGGCGGTCAGCTTGTCTCCAGCCGCAACCCAGACGTTCTGACCGTCATACGTGACTCCATGCACCTGGTCGACACCCGAAAAGGGTCCATACTCACGGACGATCTCGGCGGTTGATCGGCCCATGCGGCCATCTTAGTCCGTCGGCAGAGGCGGGGGGAGTAACAAGGTGGTCGTGAATCCCGGCACGGGCGGGGTCATCCAACGACGCGCTCGCCCGCGACCGAACGACTGCACCTTGCCTGCCGCCTCGAGCGCGTCGAGCGCCCGCTGCACGGTGCGCTGGCTCGTTCCCAGCGCCAGGGCAAGGGCTGAGCTCGACCACGATTCCCCGTCGCCGAGGAAGGCGAGCACCTGCGCATGCTCCTCTTCGACGGGCGGGGCCAGGACGACCACCTCGCGTGCGCGGCGCGGCGCCAGCACGAACCCTCGCTTCGTCGCGCGCACGTCGGCCAGCGTCCGAAGCACCGCGCGAAGGCGCCCGACTTCGACGCGCAACCGCGCACGATGCGATTCATCGGCGAGGGTCGATCCGAATGCCCGGGCAACGAGCGCGTCCCTCGGTACGTCTCCCGGCCATGCTTCGCTCAGCGCGCGTGCGAGCGCGAACAACACCGGACGCGTTACCAGCGAGACCACCTTGCTCGCACAGCGCAGGACATGTCGGCAGGCGTCCACGATGAACGCTTTCGACGCCAGCAAGGCTTCGACCTCTTCGAGGAGCAGGGCTCGCTCCCCGCCATTCGCAATCAGGCGCGCAGCGGGCGTGTTCAGAACAAGGGATGCGCTTTCTACCTCCGCCGTCAGCGCAGGGATGCGTGCCCGGTGCGCTTCGCGCCTGGCCCGAGCGAGCGCAGCGCGCGCCACCTTCGTCCTGAGGCGTCGAATCGCGATCCCCATGACCACCAGCTCGTGGGCGGTCCGGGCCGCGGGAGGGAGGGGCGCGGGGTCGAGCTCGTCGAGCGCATGCTCGGCCTCGTCGACGCGACCGATCAGGAGGAGGCGTCGGACCTCGAGATACCGCGCATACGCGGCGTTCACGCGGTCGCCGTGCTCCTGGAGCGTCGTCCGCGCCGCGTCGAGCGCCTTCGCAGACCAGCCGAGGTCGCGCGAGACGAGCGCGATCTCGGCCTCGGCGACGAGGCACCTCGCGCGGGCCACGGCCTCGTTCGTCCCAAAGGCGCGCGCAGCACGTCGCAGGAGAGCCTTCGCTCGAACGAGATCGCCGAGCTGCGCCATCGCCATGCCTCGAAGCGCGAGAGCAGGCGCGTCGTCGCGCAGGGCGATCCGCTTCAAGGCGCCCAGGGGATCACCTGCCGCCAGTGCACGCGCCGCGGCAGTGATCAGCGAGTCCATGGGAATCCCGTCACACTTGTAACTCCCACCGTTCGCTACCTGGCGCTAAATCTACCTCATGACCAGCAACGAGCGATGGGCGGCGAACGGAAGCGTGAACTGGTGCCGGCGGAGAAGGTGGACCGAACGCGGGGCGGAAGGGCACGCACGGTGAAGGATACCCGGGGAAGGAGAGAAAGGCGATGACGAAGGACGGAACCGGGACACGGAAATAGTGGCTCGCAGCGCGGCTCGAGCTGCTCGAGGCGGAGAAGGAGCTCACCCGGCGCGGCGACGAGCTGGCGCGGCGGCGGCAGGAGCTGCCGTGGGGACGGATCGACAAGGAGTACCGATTCGAGACGGACGAGGGGAGCGCCTCGCTGGCAGCACGCTTCCGAGGGCGCTCGCAGCTCCTCGTCTACCACTTCATGTTCGGGCCTGACTACACGGCGGGGTGTCCGGCCTGCTCGGCGATCGCGGACGGGTTCGACGGCTTCGTCGTCCACCTGGCCAACCACGACGTCATGCTTGGGGCGGTGTCGCGGGCGCCGCTCACGAAGCTGCAGGCATACAAGGGGCGGATGGGGTGGACGTTTCCAATGCCTCCTGCCACCGACCGTGCGCGAGCGCCGCCCTGCCCTTCTGCAGCGCGGCCTGGGTCGGGCCCGCACCTCTCGCGTGCGATGGACGTGGCCAGCCCCGGACAAGCGAAGGGCGGTGCCGGGGGCTCGCATCGGGGTGCGGGCCCGCCGTGGGCGTCGGGCCGACGACGTATTCGCGCTTGGGCGGCCTTCGGCGCGCGCCGCGGGGGCGCGCGCCTAGGTCAGGAGCAGGATCGCGAGCGAGACGCTGACCTGCATCACGCGGGCGACGCGCTCCGACCGGGCCTCACTGCGCCACACCTGTTCCGCGGCGGCTAGAGAGGACGCCGAGCTCGATTGGGATCGCCACCTTCGCGAGCAGCGTGAAGACCAGCATCCCGAGGGCCCAGATCCCAAGCGAGACGAACACCTCTGCCCAGGACGGCGTGTACTCGAACACCTCACCGAGCGGCGTCGGCACGAAGCCCGGGATGACGAGTCCCATTCCCTTCTCGATCCAGACGCCGACGATGGCGAGGACGCAGGCGATGCTCGCGGCGGCCCGGCGTCTCCGCAGCGGATGCAGGGTGAGAATCGTCGCGGCCACGACCTGCAAGACGATGGCGCTCCAGATCCATGGCACGAGCCGGTTGGCGCCGTCCAGTCCCAGGTACAGGTACGTGGCCGCGGTGACCTCCTCGGTGCGGAAGTAGAAATCGGTAAAGAGCTCGGCGCCCAGGAGAAACAGGTTGATCTGGAGCGCCACCGTGGCCATGAGCGTCATCAGCTGGATCACGGACGCCTGGATCTTGAACGGCGTCTGACGGACGATGACCTGCAAGGCCAGCACGATCAAGGCTGGCCCCGACGTGAACGCCGAGGCCAGGAACCGGGGTCCGAGCACCGCAGTGTGCCAGTACGGGCGGGCCACGTTCGAGGAGAAGAGAAACGCCGTCACCGTATGGATCGAGATCGCCCAGGCGATGGAGACCAGGATCGCCGGAAAGTACACGTTGAGGCGCGGCTCGCGCCCCTGATAGCGGTTGAAGAGCATGTAGAACGGAATCGTGACGCTGAGCAGGAGATAGCCGCCGAGAACGACGACGTCCCACGCCAGCAGGGACTCCGGGAAATGCAGCCGTCCGAGCAGGGGGATCATGTGCCACATCCGCTCGGGCCGTCCCAGGTCCACTACGACGAAGAGGATCGACATGATCACCGCGGCGACGGCGATGCCCTCGCCGATCAGCACCACGTGCTTGACGTCCTCGCGGTGGAACACGTAGGCGGGGATCACCAGCATCACCGCGGCGGCGGCGATGCCCACCAGGTACGTGAAATTGGCGATGTACACGCCCCACGACACCTGATCGCTCATGCCCGACGTGATCAGCCCCTGGTCCAGCTGACGCGCGTAGAACAGGAGGCCGGTGAGAATCACGACGCCCAGAGCACCGACCCAGGTCCAGTAGACGCGGCCGCCCCGGAACACTTCTCTCACCCCATCGGCGAAGAACGCGGTGACGGCGCGCATGGCCCTCAGTCCGCGAAATACCAGAACTTGGGTTCGGTACCGAGATCTTCCTTGAGCCGGAAGACCGTCTTGTTCTCGAGCACGTACCGGATGTCGCTGTTGGGATCGAGCAGGTTGCCGAAGATGCGCGCGCCGGTCGGACAGGCCTCCACGCACGCCGGCTGGCGTCCCTTGCGCGAGCGCTGGATGCAGAACGTGCACTTCTCGACCACGCCCCGCGGCCGGGGCCGGTTTCCCAGGAAGTGGGTGTCCGTGTTGAGGGCCTCCGCGGGCACGGTCGGCTCGTTCCAGTTGAAGTGGCGCGCCCAGTAGGGACAGGCGGCCATGCAGTAGCGGCAGCCGATGCACCAGTCATAGTCGACGACGGTGATGCCATCCGGCTCCTGCCATGTCGCCTCCACCGGGCACGCCTTGACGCAGGGCGGGTTATCGCACTGCATGCACTGGACGGGGAGGTAGAACTTGCCGGGGCGGGGGACGGTCTCAGCCTCGTAGTAGTGGTCGGCGCGGTTCAGGTTCATGTCCCCGTGGTCGAGCTCGAGAACCCGGATGTACTGCATCGACGAGTCACGGCCGGTGTTGTTCTCTGCGACGCAGGCCTCCACGCACTTCCGCACACCCTTGCACTTGGAGATGTTGAGGGCGTAGCCGAAGACGACCCCATCCAACGCCGGTTCGGTTCCAACGGTGATGTCCTCTCCGTACTGGCGCTTGGCCCGGCGCTCGATGCGGGCGACGGCCTCCTTCACCTCGTCAGAGCTCATCCTCTGATAGTGCTTCTGGAAGAGCCGTCCGAGCATGTCGGACAGCGGCTCGGCATCCGCTCCGGCCGCCTTCGCGGCCTGGGCGAGCGCCGACCGCCCGCCGAACAGCGCGGCGACGGCGCCCACGAGCGCGCCCAGCCCCAGCACCAGACGACGGGTGACACCGAAGGTGCGCGAGCCGAACCCGGGGTGCTCGGCCATCAGCGTGCCCGTCTCTTGGCGCGAATGCGGCCCAGCGCCTGCCTCACCTCCGCGCGGCTCATCTTGCGCAGGTCCCGCACTGACACGTCGCGGGTCGCCGGCCGCGCGGCCGCTACGGCCGCCGCACCCGGGGCCACGGCGGCCCCGGTCCCGAGCAGCGCCGCAGCGCGCCCGGGCACCCCCCGGGTGAAGAAGTCGCGCCGACTGAGATCTGTCATCGGGGCTTTCCCTTCTCGTCGCCCAGCCGCTCCCAGATCTTCGGAATCGGGGCCCGTGGCAGAGGCTGCCGGCTGAGGCCGCTCCGGACCTTGGGTGGCGGGCTCGGCTCGAACGGCTTGATCGATGGCGAATGCGGGTTGTGGCACTCGGTGCAATTGAGGATCACGCGCTCCCCACCCCACCGCCCGATCTGGCTGCGATCCTCGACCTTCAGCTCCTCGGCGACCGCCGGGATCTTCCGTTGATCCTCCCAGGCTCCCTGGCGCTTGCCGTGGCCGCCGAAGAACCAGTCCAGGCGCTGGTAGTGGCACTGCCCGCACAGCTTGTAGGACTCATCGTAGGGAATTCGGCTGCCGCGTATCGACACCAGGTTGTCGATGTCGGTCCCCTTGTGGCAGGCGTCGTAGCACCAGAAGCGGCCCCCGCCGTGCTCGAAGGTCAGGTTCGTGTGCTCGTCGACCAACTCGCGCACGCGGCGGTCCACGAACTTGTTGTCGTGGCATTTGGTGCAGGGGAAGTTCCGTATCCGATCCTGCCGCGGGACGACCGTGAAGGAGGGCGCATCGCCCGTCGTCTGTCCCCGCGCGGTTGCACCCCGGACCGGCTTGCGGCTCTCCATGAGACGGGCGAGCGCCTCATCGGCCTCCTGGCGGGTCTGGCGCTTCGAAGCGCTGGCGGCGGGCGCGGTTGCCGGAGTCACCGGCCCCGGGGTGTCCGCCGCCCACGAGACGCTCGGCGCCGGGGTCGACGACCGCAACGCCGAGAGGGCCGCCGCGACGCACAGCGACAGCACGAAGCACCGCCAGTATCGAGCCCCAGGCCTCATCGAACCCACCCGTTCCTTTCCTCGAAGGGCCCCTCGGCGCGAGGGGCCCCTCGCCGGGAAGCCCGATCACTTGAAGGTGAGCCGGTGCACACCCTCGTGGTAGAGGTGATTGATCGCCGTGTTGTCGAACACCGACAGTCCGAAGTGGTACGGCTTCTTGAGGTCGCTGAACTGCACGTCCTGCTCTTTGGCCTTGTCTCCGCTCGTGACGAGCTTGCGCTTCATCTCCAGCGTCCAGGCGCCGTTTTTCCACACGCCCTTGGCCGCAATGTCACCGCGCGAGCCGTCGAAGGGGGCGATGACGATGCCGGCGACCACGTCACCGGGCTTGAACGTGTCGACGAAGTCCGTCTTCTGCTCGTCGAGGATCCAGTACTTGTTCGCGGCCGGCGTCTTGCTCATCCACGTGGGGCCGCTCTTGTCCTTCTTGACGTTGTCGACGTACCCCCCGCCTGTCTTGGCGTCGGTCCTCCGGCCCCAGTTGGCGTTCTTCGCCGGGTCCTTGGTGTTGTCCACGTACTGGTCATCGACCTGGCCGACCGGGTTCGTCCGGACGGCCTTCCAGTGCCACATGTCGATGGTCTCGCCGCCAGCGTCGGTGTACTTGCGGCCCGGGGACTTGTCCTCGATGCCGGCGATCTTGCCGCCGCGCGCCTTGTGGCAGGCGACGTCGCACCCCTTCTTGTCGAATCCCTTGGCGCTGATGTTCCAGAACACGGCAAGCTTGTCTTCGTAGTAGGTGTTCTCGTGCCCCGTGCGGTCCTGGGCGGCGAGCTTCTTCCACTTACCGTCGGGCTGCTTCACCCAGGGTCCGCGCTCGAGACTCTCAGTCGGGTCGGCCCATTGCACAAGGAAGTAGATGTTCTCGGCGTCGTACATCGATTTCATCGTCACGTTGCTCTTGGTAATGCCCTTGTAGTTCTCTGGCTTGTAGGACGTCTGGTCCACGGTGAACTTGTACGCGGGAACCTTGTCCCAGGCCGCGTCGGCCACTCCGTCGATGGTCGGCGCCTTGTCGGTCTTGACGCTGACCAGCGACTTCTGGGCCAGGGCCGGAGTCGCGGTCAGCATGAGGAACAACAGGGCCGTTGTCCCGGCTGACGTCATTGCGCGCGTTCGCATCGGTGCCCCCTTTCCGCCGACCGTGATGGCGCCGGCTGCTTGTGAACCGGCGCTGGGTGCAAGCCATGTACCTGATCGGCGTGTCCGAACTGTTTGGGTCGGACAGGCAGGATTTGGCGGCGATTCCAGGCGACTCGGGCCGCAAGATCGCTCGGGATAGGCTGGGGTGATCGCGCCCCGGTGGGGCCCCAACGCCCCGCATCGCGCGGCCCAACACCCGCGTTTGGCCCGTCCACCTCCCACGACGGACTTCGTCCAAATCGTGACTTTTCGATGAGAATGCCAACGACGGGCTGGGGCCAAAGCTGGCCCGGGCGAGTGGCACAGTCCTTGCCCGCAGCTCTGCCGTCGAGGTGCGGCGCACGGCACGGTGAAAGCGGAGGGCACGCCATGACGAACACTGTGACCATCATCGATAACCGCACCGGACGGACCTGCGAGCTACCGATCGTCGAGGGGGCGCTGCGTGCGACGGACTTGCAACGGCTCGGTCTGCTGTCGTACGACCCCGCCTTCATGAATACTGCCTCGACGCGCAGCGCCATCACCTTCATCGACGGCGACAAGGGCATTCTGTGGTACCGCGGCTATCCGATCGAGCAGCTCGCCGAACGCGCTTCCTTTTTCGAAGTCGCCTTCCTCCTCATTCAGGGGGAATTGCCGACGGCCCGGCAGCTCGAGGACTGGACGTGGCAGATCACGCACCACACGTGGGTGCACGAGAACGTCAAGAAGTTCATGGACGGTTTCCATCCCGACGCGCATCCGATGAGCATGTTGATCTCGTCGGTGGCTGCTCTCGGCACCTTCTATCCCGACGCCAGGCTCTACCGCGATCCCGGGCATCGCATGCTGCAGATCTACCGGCTCATCGCCAAGGTGCCGACCCTGGCGGCCTTTGCGTTCCGGCACACGCTCGGGCGGCCGTACGTCTACCCGGACAACGACCTCACGTACGCGGGCAACTTTCTTAGCATGGTGTGGAGGATGACCGAGCTGAAGTACAAGCCGGAGCCCGCACTGGAGCGCGCGCTCGACGTGCTCTTCGTCCTGCACGCCGACCACGAGCAGAACTGCTCGACCAACGCCATGCGGAGTGTCGGCTCCTCCGGCGTCGATCCCTATTCGGCGGTGGCCGCGGCCGCGGCGGCCCTCTATGGGCCGCTCCATGGCGGCGCCAACGAGGCTGTGCTGCGCATGCTGCGCGAGATCGGCAGCCCGGCCCGCATCGGAGAGTTCATCGGCCGGGTGAAGAAGGGCGAGGCCAGGCTGATGGGCTTCGGCCACCGCGTGTACAAGAACTACGATCCACGCGCCAGGATCATCAAGCGGGTGGCCGACGAGGTCTTCGCGGCAACACAGCCGAGTCCGCTGCTGCCGGTCGCGCTGGAGCTGGAGCGGATCGCGCTCGAGGACGACTACTTCGTCACGCGCCGGCTCTACCCGAACGTGGACTTCTACACCGGGCTCATCTACGAGGCCATGGGCTTCCCGGTCGAGATGTTTCCAGTGCTGTTCGCGATCCCGCGCACGGCCGGGTGGTTGGCCCAGTGGCAGGAAATGCTCGGCGACGTCGAACAGAAGATCGCGCGCCCACGCCAGCTCTACGTCGGTCCTCCGCGTCGAGACTTCGTCCCGCCCGGAGCGCGCCGATGAAGACCAGCATGTACGCCAGCGCGCCCGCGCGCGTGTACTGGGAGCTCACGCGTGCGTGCGACCTGGCGTGCCGCCACTGCCGCGCGGAGGCGTACCGCGAGCGCGCCCCCGACGAGCTCACCACGACGGAGTGCGAGCGCGTGCTCGACGCGCTCGCACAGTCGGCCGCTCCGAAGCCGCATCTGATCTTCACCGGAGGCGACCCGCTCAAGCGCCCGGATCTCGTGATGCTGGTGCGAGCGGCGGTGGCGCGCGGGTTCGCCGTGTCGGTGGCCCCGAGTGCGACCGCCGGGATCACCGGCGCGGTCGTCCGCGAGCTGAAGGGCGCCGGGGTGAGCGCAATGTCCCTGAGCCTGGACGGACCGAGCGCCGCGCATCACGATGCCCTGCGGGGGGTGCTGGGCTGCTTCGGCTGGACGCTCTCGGCGGGACAGCGTATCGTCGGGGCCGGCATCCCGCTGCAAATCAACACCTTGGTGACCGCGGACACCGAACCCCTGCTGGAGGACACCGTCAAGGTGGTGGTTGGCCTGGGGGCCGCCCGCTGGAGCCTGTTCTTCCTGGTGACCGTCGGCCGGGGCCGAGCCTTGACGCCGGTGGATTCGGTGACATGCGAGCGACGCCTGCGGTGGTTGGCCGCCAACGCCGAGCGCTGGCCGTTCGTGGCCAGCACGACGGAGGCCCCCCACTATCGTCGCGTCCTCATCCAGCGTATGCGTGCCGCCGGGAAAGGCACCGTGGATATTCCGACGAGCGGACGCGGCTGGGGCATCCGCGACGGCAACGGCATCATGTTCATCTCCGCGGGCGGCGACGTGATGCCGTCGGGGTTCCTGCCCCTCGCTGCAGGCAACGTCCGCCAAGTCAGCCCGCTCGACGTGTACCGCGACGCGCCGATCTTCCGCGCACTGCGCACACCCTCGCTTCTCCGAGGTCGCTGCGGCGCATGCGAATTTCGCATCCTGTGCGGCGGCTCTCGGGCGCGTGCCTGGGCTGCCAGCGGTGATGCGTTCGGGGAGGACCCGTTGTGCGGGTGGGCCGAGGCGCCAGCGCTTCGTCCCGGCGTCGAACGCGACGAGCTCCTCGGCGGCGAGAGCGCGCAAGATGTGCAGGCACGTGCTCGGCACGAGCTCGCGCGCGGCCTCGCGCCGGCCAAGCAGGCGCAGGATCGCGATCGCTCGTATTGACAACATACCGGCAGCCGTGGTCCGATCACGCCGCGGTAGCGCGCATCGAAGAGGCTGACGGACTAGGCGACCGCTTCTTCTGTCCCTCGTCGGCGGCGTGGGGACACGACCTTCGGACGCCGAGCTCGAGGCGCACTTTGCGCTCTACCGAACGAGGAAGTACGCGGCGCGCTGCCGCGTCGCTGGAAGCGACGTGCGCGAGGGCCAGGGGGCCGCCGACGATGGCGAAGGGGCCGATGACGGTCACCGGCTTCATCGCGTACGCGCAGGGGTGGGGAGGCCTGTACATCCGAGCGAAGAAGCTCGCGTGGAAGCAGATCCACCGTCATCCCGGGCTCGGCATCAGGAACCGGTTCGGCATTCCGGACTGTCCCGAGCGCGTGCACTGGGAGAGCGAGGTAGCGACGATGGTCGGGGCCCCGGGCCCGTACGACTGGCTTCCTGCGCCACGCGCAGTGCAAGGTCGGCCGGCACAACCCTGAAGGCGATACGCTGCGTATCGACGGCACCGTGAAGCGCAAGGTCGCGGAGGACGGACGGCACCTCGTGGAGATCGAGCAGGAAGGCAGGAACCGGGACAGCGAGCTGTCGGTCGTCGGCAGTGGCCTCGTGGAGCTGCCGGAATGATGATCCCCGTGGTCCAGCACGGACGAGGACCCGCGATGAAGCGGCCGCGCCAGCGATCAGGTCACAACGGCTGGCCGGCGGCTTCCACGGCGGCGACTCGCGCGCGGGCGCGGCTGACGCGCCAGTAGAGGGCACCCAGGATGACGAGGTTGACGAGGCCGCTCAGCACGGCGTGAAAGTACGAGTGCGTGTAGCCGCCCGTGAGGTCGAACACGTGCCCGCCGTGCCAGCCGCCCAGTCCCATGCCGAACCAGGCGAACATCACAACCACGGCCAGCGACGTGGCGGCCAACCGCGGAGGAACCATCTCGCGGACGCAGACCCAGACCGACGTCATGACGCCGCTGAACCCGAGGCCGAAGAGGGCGCTGAGCAGGTAGAGCAGCGGCAGCGACTCCACGCGAGTAAACCAGAAGACGAGCGCCGTCTGCAGGGCCGAGGCGAGGAAGTAGGAGCGGAGCCCGCCGAGGTAATCGGTGAGCCGGCCCAGGAAGATCCGTCCGAGCACCCCCGAGCCCATGATGACGACGAAGATGCGTGCCGCCTCGGCGTACGGCAGGCCCCGGTCCGTCAGCATCGCGACCGTGTGGACGATCGGGATGGACATCGTGGTGCAGCAGAAGACGGCAGCCGCGCTCAGCCACGCCACCACGACGGGGGCGGGCAGTGGGAGCTCGTCCTGGCTGCCGCCGCGCGTTGCCGGCTCGCCGGCCGCGAGCAGCGGCGGCGTCCGCACCAGGAGCGCCAGCGGCACCGCGAACAGCGCGTAGAGGATCGCGAGGGTCAGGTAGGCAGTGCGCCAGCCGTAAGCCTCCACGACGTGGGCGGCCAGGAACGCCACGAGCGCCTGGCCCAGTGGGCCGCCCGAGGACAGGATGCCGAGCGCGAGGCCCTTCCGGCGGACGAACCAGAGGCCGACGTTCGCGATGATCGGCACGTTCACGGCGGCGAAGCCGAAGCCGCCGAGCGCCATGTAGAGCACGTAGAACTGCGAGAGCGACGCGAGCCACGAGAGCAGCAGCAGCGCCGTCGGCTGCGCCAGCACGCCGACGAGCACCACCGGGCGCGTTCCGTACCGGTCGGCCACGCGCCCCCAGAAGACGCCGGCGACGCCGATGGTGACGGCCGCGGTCGTGTAGGAGAGGGCGGTGGCGCCACGCGGCCAGCCGAACTCCTCGGAGAGCGGCTTGAGGAAGACCGAAAGGCTCGAGAGGGCGCCGAGATTGAGCGCCACCAGGACGGTGCCGAGCGCCAGCATCACCCAGGCATAGCCCGTATCCGGGGCTGCGGCCTCCGTGTCGCTCCAGTATGGCCGTCGTGATCGCATGGTCACGGCCAGCATCGTGCCCGGAATCCGGCGGTCGGTCCAGTCCCCGGACCGGGCTCGTACGGGCGGGGCTTGACGACGGCGATGGTCTGCGGCGCGACCCCCGCCATAGGAGACGGACGCGCTATCCTACGCACGCCATGGCCACCCGGCGTCCCCGACGACGCGGTCCCGACCTGCCCGAGCAGGCCCGGCGGGCGGGTGTCCGCCTCGTGCGCTTCCTCTATACCGACAACGGCGGCATCACGCGCGGGAAGGCCACGCACGTGGACGGGCTCGCGCATCGCCTGTCCGACGGCATCGGGCTCACGGTGGCGATGCAGGCGATGAACATGCTGGACCAGCTCCAGGCCGTGGAGGGCCTCGGCCCCGTGGGTGAGATCCGGCTGATCCCTGATCCGCAGACGTTCACCGTCCTCCCGTACGCGCCCCACGCGGCGGCCATGACGAGCGACATGCGCACGCTGGAGGGGGCGCCCTGGGAGGCGTGCCCGCGCGCTTTTCTCAAGCGGCAGATCGCTGCCTGCGGCGCGGCAGGGTTCAGCGTGCGCGCCGCCTTCGAATGCGAGTTCACCCTGGCCGTGAAGCGGGCCGACGGCGGGTTCGCGCCGCTGGACGCGAGCCTCTGCTTTTCCACCGTCGGGATGACGACGGCGGCGCCCGTGATGGACGACATCGTGTCCGCGCTCGAGGCGCAGCGCATTCCGGTCGAACAGTACTACCCGGAGCTCGGCCACGGCCAGCAGGAGCTGTCGATCGCCCACGCGCCGGCGCTCGAGGCCGCCGACCGGCAGGTCTTCTATCGTGAGACCGTCCGGGCCGTCGCTCACCGCCACGGATTCTGGGCCTCGCTCGCCCCCAAGCCCTTCGTCGACCAGGCCGGCAACGGCGCCCACATCCACTTCAGCCTGTGGGACGCGGCAGGCCGTCGATCTCGCATGCACGACCCGCGGGGCCGCTACGGCGTGAGCACGCTCGGCTATCGCTTCATCGCCGGGGTCCTCGAGCACCTGCCGGCCCTGCTCGCGCTCACGTGTCCCAGCGTGAACTCGTACCGCCGGCTCCAGCCACACTTCTGGAGCTCCGCCTACACGGCGTGGGGGCCCGACAATCGCGAGGCGGCGGTGCGGGTGCCGTCGACGTTTCCTTCCGACCGCGCCGGCTCGACCAACGCCGAGCTCAAGGCGTCGGACTCGTCGTCGAATCCCTACCTCGCGCTGGGAGGATTGCTGGCGGCCGGCCTCGACGGCGTCAGGCGCGCGCTCGAACCGGGCGAGCCCGTGCTCGTGGACCCGGGCGCCCTGTCCGAGACTGAGCGGCGCGAGCGCGGGATCCAACGGTACCCGACCACGCTGCGCGCGGCGCTCGACCAGCTTGAGGCGGACGCCGTGCTCATGCCGGCCCTGGGCCCGACACTGGCCCGTGCGTACCTCGCCGTGAAGCGCTCGGAGGCGGAGGCGTTCGCCCGCGAGGACGCGGCCTTCGAGACGAAACACCATTTCTGGAAGTTCTGAGCTGGACCTCGACGCCGTCCCGATCCTGGATCAGCACTGCCACGCGCTGCTACGCGACGGGACCGTCGCCGACGCCGCCACCTACGCACGGTTCTTCACCGAGAGCGGCGATCCGAAGATGCACGCGCGCCACGTCCCCGAGACCGTCTTCTACCGGTGGGCCATCCGGGAGCTCGCGACGATCCTGGCCTGCGCGCCGACGACCGAGGCGGTGCTGGCGGCGCGCGGGGGCATGTCGGCCGACGCGCTGGCCCGGCATCTGCTCGGCGCCGCGAACATCGCGGTCCTCCTCGTCGATCACGGCTATCGCACCGACGAGACCTGGCCGCCGGCCGAGCTAGCGGCGCGATTGCCGTGTCGCGTCTTGCCGGTGCTGCGTCTCGAGGCGCTCGCGCAGGAGCTGATCGTCCGCCACGAGACGTTCGATGCTCTCCTCGACGCATACTCCGCGTGCATCGAGAGGGCGCGGGCGGACGGCTTTGTGGCCGTCAAGAGCATCATCGCGTACCGGACGGGGCTTGCGGCGCAACCGACGTCGCGCGCCGCCGCCGGCGCTGCATTCGGCCCCGTGAAGGAGCGCGCGCGACGCGACGGTCGGGTGCGTCTCGCCGCGAAGCCGCTCAACGACTACCTGTTCCTGCGCGCGCTCGAGATCGCCGAGCGGCAGGCCATGCCCGCGCAGATCCACACCGGCTTTGGTGACGCCGATCTCGACCTCCGCGAGGCGAACCCGCTGCACCTGCGCCCGCTGCTCGAGAGCGGCCAGTATGCCAACGTGCCTTTCGTTCTCCTGCACGCGAGCTACCCCTACGTCCGCGAGCTCGGATACCTGACGGCCATCTACGCCAACGTCTACGCCGACGTGGGGCTCGCCATCCCTCATCTCGCCGCCGAGATCCCGACGATGCTGCGTCAGCTGCTGAGCCTCGCCCCGTCGACCAAGGTGGTGTACTCGAGCGACGCCTCGCAGATCCCCGAGCTGTTCTGGCTGGCCGCGCGCTGGGGGCGGCGCGGGCTCGGGACGGTGCTGGACGAGCTGGTCGCCCTCGGCGCGCTCGACGGCGGCGAAGCGCTCGCGGTCGGGGGCCGGGTGCTCGGGGGAAACGCCGCCGGGATCTACGGCCTGCCCTGGCCGTAAACGGCCGATGGCGTGCTGGTTGGTGTCGATCGGCTCAATGGGCCGACCCCGTGGCCAAAGGTCCCTGAGACGAGGGTCCCACTGTTCGGGGCACCGAACGGCCATGCCGACCCCCGCGGAAGCGATGCCCACAACACGAAGCTGAGCGAGCAGCGGACCACGGCAGTCGCGGAGGCCCTCGTCGAGGCAGGCGTTGCCCGGTGACCGTGAGAGAACCCAGGCGCATGATCCGACGGGCCCGCGTAGGGTCGCCGGCGCCGCCGTGTTGATGGCAGTGACCGGCTGCGGCATGCAACTCGGCTACAGCGGCCCGCCCCTGTATGCGTGGCGTGACGGCTGCGTCGAGGTTGTCGACGGTTAGGCAGCGGATGCCTGGCGGGCCACGGCCCCGTGGACAGATGGCGGCTGGGACTACGGTCGTGCCGTGGATACCTGGCGAAAAACGGCGCCATGGCCGTCTGAGGGCTACGTCGCGAGCGACGACGGTTATGCGCCCTTGCCCTGCACCCCAGCCCCGTGCGGTACGCTAAACGGACGCCCGGGCCCGCCGGCCTCGCCGGGCCCACCGGGTCGCCGGGGCCAGCCTCCACGGCCCCTGGCCCTCCTGGAGCTCCCGGCCCTCCCGGCCCTCCCGGCGGCCTGAAGCCCAGCAGCTCCGCGGAGCAGCGGCTGTACAGCGCAGTGGAGCCGTTTCACTTCGAGCCCCGGAGCGCGGCGCTGCTCGATCGGTGCGCCGATGAGATCGCGCTCCTTGTGGCCTGGCTAAAGGACCAGCTCCAGACCGCCCTGAGCCTCCGCGGCTATCTCGACCAGCGGGAGACCGTGGAACAGGACACGGCGGTGAGGGAGAAGCGGGCCATCGCTGTCCGCGAGGCGCTCGTCGCGGCTGGAATCGCCCCGGGCAGGATCCAGATCGTCGCCGCCGCGGAGCCCACGTTCGTCTGTGCCGAGCCCACGGAGGCCTGCCTGGAGCGGAACGTCGAGGAGGGGTCTGGACATGACCACGCTGATCGCGGCGATGTGCTGGTTTGATCCTCGCCACGGGGCTCGTTCCTGCGTTCGCGCAGCCGGCCGAGGAAGCCTGGACGGCAACACAGAGAACCCACCGGGCAGCACCCCGTTACCCCGGAATCTCAGCTTCGATGAGTTGCGCGAGAAGGATGAGCGATTCTTGCCAGCCGAGATAGCAAGCCTCTGGTGGAATGGCCTCGGGTATCCCTTCTTGAACGATGTTCACCTCAGTACCGCAGGAGACCTTCTTCAAGGTGACCGTCGTCTGCATTTCTCCGGGTAGGTTGGGATCGTCGAACTTATCCGTGTAGCGAATACGTTCGTGTGGCACCAGTTCAAGAAATGTTCCGCCGAAGGAGTGGCTGTGGCCCGTGGTGAAGTTCGTGAACGACATCTTGTAGGTGCCGCCCACTGTCGTGTCTATATGGTGAACCTTGCCCGTAAAGCCGTTCGGCGGAAGCCATTTGGCCATTGCCTCGGGATCGAGGAATGCCCGATAGAGTTTCTCGGGCGCCGCGCGAAGCACTCGGTGAAGCCGGACGGTGCTTGTGGACATGCCGGGGTCTCCTTTGTGATGCCATAGTGCCCTTTCTCTGCATTCGGGCCGCCTGTTAGTCGAACGGGGCTCGACGAAATCGACACGCGGGCCTCATGAGCTACTCCTGCACGAGGGGCCTGGCACCCGCGTGTATCATCGTCCACGAGGAAGGTCCGCCGAACGGCCATGGCCGCGCCCTCCCGACGTGACTCGATCCCGATCGCCGACGCGAAGGGCTTTGGCCTGGTCGAGCTCGGGTCGGGCAGCGGCTTGCGGGCGGAATTTCTTGCGAGTGGTGCCCTGTTCGCCTTGCGACATCGCCAGACGCTGATCAATCAGCTATTGCCCGGC
This sequence comes from Candidatus Methylomirabilota bacterium, assembly GCA_035709005.1. Lineage (NCBI taxonomy): Bacteria > Methylomirabilota (SeqCode) > Candidatus Methylomirabilota bacterium. The sequence goes on from DASTFB010000040.1 coordinate 22,844, forward strand.
CCGGCCGAGGACGGGTTGTTCCGGCTTCTGGTGCGCTGGTGGCCGGGCGGGAAGGCCCAACCACGGGCGCCAGACGGTTGGACGGCGGTGGCCGGGCCCGGGCTCACCTTCGGGCGCGTCGGCCCGCGCGCGGTCACGTGGGCGGCGGGGATGGCCGGAACGCTGGCGTCCACGACGACGTTCGTGCTGCATCCGAAGCTCGCCCACTGGAGCTGGCGCATTCGCGTACGCAACACCTCGGCGTCAGCTCTTCGGATCGATGTGCTCCACGCGCTGGATCTGGGCCTCGCGGACGAAGCCGCCGTGCGCAACAACGAGGCCTACGTCTCCCAATACCTCGACCTCCTTCCCCTGTCCACCCCAACCCTCGGATGGGTGGTTCTCGCGCGCCAGAATCAACCGATGGCGGGCGGGCTTCATCCGTGGCTCGCGGTGGCCTGCGCGTCGGGCGCGGAGGCCTGTTGCACGGACGGCTGGCAGTTCTTCGGTGGCGACCATCGTGTCACCGGAGAGCCCCTCGCGGTGCGGGTGCCAGCCTTGCCGTCGCGGCGACTGCAATACGAGTTTGCCCTGGCCGGGCTGCAGAGCCGGGCCGTCGAGCTCGTCCCCGGCGCCACCGGCGAGGTGACATTCGTCGCCTGCTATCTCGACGATCATCCGTCCGCCTCCGCGCCGGACGATGTGAACCGCTTGACCGGGATCGTGTCCTCCCGCCGGGGGCCGGTTCGGCTCCTGGCTCCCGAGGCGTCTGGCCGGACGTCGCTCTTCGTGGGAGCCCCGTGGTTGCACGGGGCGGCACCGACGGCAGCCGATTGGGAGGCGTGGTTTCCCGGCCGGCGGCGCCACGAAGAGCGAGGGGCGGACGGCACGCTGCTCGCGTTCTTCCACGGGGCCGAAACGCATGTCGTCGGCCGCGTCAAGGAGGAGACGGTCATGCGCCCGCACGGGCACATCCTGCGTAGTGGTGAGCCGCGATGGGTCGACCGCGAGCATCTCGGTCTCACGTGCTACGCGGCGGGTATCTTCGCCGCCCAGGTCTATCTGGGGAACCCGAGTCTGACGCGCTTGCTGTCGGTCGTTCGCAACCATCTCAACGTCGCGCGTGCGGCGGGCCAGCGTGTGTGGCTCCGCGAGGCAGGAGAGTGGCGTCAGCTCGGCGTGCCATCGGCGTTCGCGATGACGCCGGGCGACGCCTGGTGGATCTATCGCTTCGACGACGACGTGATCGCGGCGCGGGTATGGTGCTCATCACATCACGCCGCCGCGTTCCTGGAGCTGCGGGTCACCACGGGCGCGCCTCGCGAGTTTCTCATCACGCACCAGCTCGCGCTCGGCGCCAACGAGTTCGACCAGGGCGGTGAACTTGGACTTCACGCGGAAACCGGCTGGCTGAGCTGCAGTTTCGATCCCAAAGGGGTCACGGCGGAGGGGCTTCCGGGTCTGTGCTTCGCCATCGCCGCCGCCGAGCCTGCCGATGTCGCGGCGATCGGTGGCGACGAGCTGCTCTATCTCGATGGCGTCCGTCGCGGCGGGCCGTACGCCGTCGTGCAGACCCGGGCGGTGACGCGGTGCGCCGTCATCCTTCTGGGGTCGCTCGTGGGGACCGCGGCGCTGCCAGCCGCGGTGGCGGCGGCGCGGCAGGAGTGTCGGGAAGGATGGGCCGCCGCGCGCGCGCTGGATGCGCCGGTGCGGCTGAGCGGCGGGGTCGATCCGGCCGTCGCGCGGATCGACGAGATTCTGCCCTGGTTCACCCACAATGCCGGGATTCATTTCTCAGCCCCGCACGGACTCGAGCAGTATGGCGGCGCCGCCTGGGGTGTCCGGGACGTCTGCCAGGGATCGGTCGAGTGGCTGCTCGCGTCCGCCGAGGCGCCGACGGTCCGGCGGGCCCTGGAGACGGTGTTCACTCAGCAGTATCCGCACGACGGGGGATGGCCGCAGTGGTTCATGCATCCGCCGTTTCACAGGATTCAGCAGGCGCACAGCCACGGCGACGTGTGTCTGTGGCCGGTGAAGGCCCTCTGCGATTACGTGGAGGCGACGAACGATCTGGCCTTCCTGGAACACGAGATCGGCTACACCGATCCGGCATGCTTCGAGCCGACGGGCCCGCACGAGACGCTGTGGGCGCATTGCGACCGGGCGCTCGCTCAATGCCAGGCGCGCTTCGTGAGGGGGACGGCGCTGGTCGACTACGGGGACGGCGACTGGGATGACACCCTGCAGCCTGCCGATCCGGCGATGAGGACGCGCATGGTCAGCGCCTGGACGGTCGCGCTCGCGTACCAGACGCTCCGCCAGTTTTCGGAGGTCTGCCGGCGCGCAGGCGAGGACGCCCGCGCGTGGCGGGTCCGCGCATTGCTGGAGCGCATGCGGGCCGACTTTCACGAATACTTGATGCCTGGAGGGACGGTGGCCGGCTTCATGGTGCACGAGGCCGACGGCGCTTGGCGGCCGCTCTTGCATCCAGCGGACGCGCTGACCGGCATCCGGTACCGTCTCCTGCCCATGACGCGTGCCATCCTGGCCGAGCTGTTCACCCCGGTGGAAGCGCAGCGGCATCTCGATATCATTGCCCGCGAGCTTTGGTTCCCCGACGGCGTCCGGCTGATGAGCGAGCCGGTTCCGTATCACGGCGGGTGCCAGCGCCTCTTCAAGCGCGCGGAGACGGCGGCGAACGTCGGCCGCGAGATCGGCCTGCAGTACGTCCACGCCCACCTGCGGTACGCGGAGGCCATGGCGAAGACCGGGAACGCCGAGGCGCTCTGGTGGGCGCTGCGAGTCTGCACTCCCGTGGGACTGACTGACGTCGTTCCCAACGCCGCGCCGCGCCAGAGCAATGTCTATTTTTCCAGCTCGGACGCCGACTTCGCCGATCGCCTCGAAGCGGCGACGCGCTGGAATGAGCTGCGCACCGGTCGTGTGGCCGTGCGCGGCGGCTGGCGACTCTATTCGAGCGGTCCCGGTTTGTTCCTGCACAAGGTGCGCACGTGTCTGCTGGGGGTCCGCGAGTCGTTCAGCGATGTCGTGTTCGATCCGGTGCTGCCCCATCGGCTCGACGGCTTGATCGCACAGCTGACGCTGCTGGAGAGGCCCGTCGAAGTTCGATATCGCGTGCGCGACGCGAGCGTCGGCCCCTCGGGAGTCGTCGTCAATGGCGTGCGGATCTCTCTCACCGCGCGTGACGAGAATCCCTACCGCGTCGGAGGATGGCGCGTGCCGGCGGCAGAGCTATCGGCGTTATTGGGCCGCCAGCGGGACGTGATCGAGGTCGAGCTGTGACGAGTACGACGCTCGACGACTTCACCGAGCTCTCCGGTTGGAGCCCGGTGACGTCGGGACAGGCGCAACTCCGCATTTCCGGGGATCGAGGGCCCCGGGACGGCGCCATGCGGCTCGACTTCGATTTCAAAGGTAGTGGCGGCTTCGTCGTGGCCCGCAAGCGCTTGTCGTTCCCGCTGCCGGAGTCCGCTCGAGCCTTCACCGATACGTTCAGGACGGCGGCGCGCACATCCTGGTCAATCGCGACGGGGCCGCGCTGCAGCCCGGTCCCCGTCGTTACGCGCGATCGTGGATCCGCGACGGCGCGACCATGGCGGCGACCCTGCTGCGCGCAGGCTGCACCGAGGAGGTCCGGGACTATCTTCGCTGGTACGGGCGCCATCAGGCCCCCGACGGGACCATCCCGTGCTGCGTCGACAGTAACGGCCCCGACTGGCTCGCGGAATACGACAGCCAGGGTGAGTTCATCTACGCCGTCATGGAGTACTTCCGCTTCACCGGAGATCGCGTCTTCCTCTCCGAGATGTGGCCGGTGGTGGCCAGATCCGTCGATCGGATCGAAGCGCTGCGCAGCCAGCGCCTCACGGCCGAGTTCCCGACGCCGGAGAAACGGGCCTACTATGGGCTGCTGCCGGAGTCTGCGAACACTGGAACTCGATGATGTGCTGGAGCGAATGGGCGGCCTGAGCGTTCAGCGGGACTGGGGCGAAGCGCTCTCGCTCGGCGAGCAGCAGCTGCTCTGTATCGCCCGGGTGGTTCTCGCCGCGCCTCGCTTCGTTTTCCTCGAACGACCCAGCGCGGCCCTCGGGGCCCCACAGGTCGATCGGGTCTTGCGCCTGCTCCGGGAGCGGTCGATCACGTACATCACGGTTGGGGGCGGCGGCGACCGGACGGACGACTACCACTTCATCCTCGAGCTTGCCGGCGACGGCGGATGGGCCTGGAAAGCGCTCGGAGTCGCCGTGAGTTAGACTATCGGCGAACTCGCGGAGGGGAGGAGAATCTCATGGCGTTCTACGAAAGAGGCCCGGTCCGTATCTACTACGAAGAGGTGGGTTCCGGCTTCCCCCTGTTGCTCATCCCGGGCGGCGGGCTCAATTCGGCACTTTCCTCCTGGCAGACAGCCTCGCCCTTCAACCCGATGGAACGGTACCACGACGACTTCCGCTGCATCTGCGCTGACCTGCGCAACGCCGACCCCGGGCAATCCAGCGGCCCGCTCGAGATCGACCGCCCCTGGGACGCCTATACGGACGACCAGCTCGGGCTGATGGACCACCTCGGCATCCGGGAGTTCATGGTCATGGGCTTCTGCATCGGCGGGCCGATGATCCACAACCTTCTCAAGCGGGCACCAGAGCGCGTCGTCGCGGCCGCGATGATGCAACCCAGCGGGTTCAGGCCCGAGATGCCGGACCTCTTCTACCAGAACAACATGACGAAGTGGGGACCGCAGCTCTGCGCGAGGCGCCCCGAGGTCACGATGGCCACTGTCCACGACTTCCTCACCAGCATGTACACGAAGCGTGCCGACTTCGTGTTCACCGTATCGCGCGATTTCGTGCGCTCCATCCGGACGCCGCTGCTGATCGCGCCCGACGACGTGCCCGCGCACCCGTACAAGGTCGCGATGGAGGTGGCCAGCCTCGCCCCGAATGCCGAGGTGACGATCTATCCTTGGAAGGATTCGCAGGAGCACATCGACCAGGTCGTGGAGCACGCGCGGCGCTTCCTCAAGGCGCACGAACCCGTCAGAGCTTAGGAACGCGGAGCCGCGCCCCACCGGGGGCAGAGGTGACCATGAGCGAGGGACGCTTCACCACGTTGACGGCCGAGACCATGACGCCGGAGCAGAAGCGCGTGGCGGAAGCCATCCAGTCGGGGCCACGCGGCGCGGGCCTTCGCGGGCCGTTCAACGCACTTTTGCGTAGTCCGGAGCTGTGCGATCTCGTCCAGCGGGTCGGCGCTTTCGTGCGGTTCAACACGTCGATCCCGGCGCGGGTCAACGAGCTGGCCATCATCATGGCCGGGCGGAAGTGGACGGCGCAGTACGAGTTCTACGCGCATCGGCGGCTCGCCATCGAGGCGGGCCTCAAGCCGGCCATCGCCGATGCTATCGCCGCCGGCACCCGTCCCGCCGGCATGGCGGAGGACGAGGCGATCGTGTACGACTTCGTCGCCGAGCTGCTGGCGACGGGCCAGGTGTCGGACGCCGCCTTTGCGCGCGTGAAGGCGGCCTTCGGTGAGCGCGGCGTGGTGGACCTGGTGGGCGCGGTCGGCTATTACAGCCTCGTATCGATGGTGCTGAACGTCGCGCGCGTCCCCCTGCCGGCCGGTGTCGACCCCCCGCTGAAGTAGCTGCTCCGAACATGAGTGCGCGGCTCCCAGATCCGCCCCGCTCTCGACTGGAGGATGAGCCGATGGAGTTCGGGATCTTCAATCTGATGGGGTCGCGCGAGGCGGACAAGCCGACCGCGCAGGTGTTCGGTGAAGTCACCGAGCAGACGAGGCTGGCCGACGAGCTCGGCTACACGACTGCCTGGTTCGCCGAGCACCACTTCTCGAACTATTGCTTGTGCGCGTCGCCGTTGATGATGGTGGCCCATTGCGCCTCGATCACCAGGCGGATTCGGCTCGGCACCGCGGTCGTGGTGTTGCCCCTGTACAACCCGGCGCGGCTGGCCGCCGAGATCGCCACGGCCGACGCGTTATCGAACGGCCGCCTGATGCTCGGCGTCGGATCCGGGTATCAGCCCTACGAATTCGAGCGGTTCGGGATCGACATCGCGCAGAATCTCGAAATGACCGAGGAGCTCTGCGACATCCTCGAGCTGGCCTTCAGCCGGGATTTCTTCAGCTACAACGGCAAACACTACCGGATGCCAGACACGCATATCCCCTCCCGCCCGGTGCAGAACCCGCTGCCGATCTACGTCGCCGGCCACAGCCCGGCGATGTTCCAGACCGCCGCGCGGCGTGGCTATCGAGTCCTGTCGTCGGGCCGGGTCGGCGGCCCCACGTTTCTGGCCGAGCAGTATGCCGACATGGTCGCCGCGTTCGCCGCCGAGAACGCGCCCCTGTCGCGGGCGCACATCACCATCAACCGCTTCGCCCACATCACCGACAGCCGCGACGAGGGGATGCGCTTTGCCGAGAACGCGCGCTATCAGACGCGGCTGGCGTCGAGTCTCAGGCGCCGGCAGGAAGTCATGCGCGGCACCGTGCTGGTCGATGTCCCGTACCCCGACGAGCCGTCGCTCGAGACCATCCACGACAATCTGCTGATCGGTGATGTCGACACGATCGCCGAGAAGCTCGTCGCCGAGGTCCACGCGACCAAGTTCGTGCAGGTGTGCTTCTCGTTCAAGGTCGGGAATACGCCGCACAAGGCGGCGATGCGCTCGATGGAGCTGATGATCGGCGAGGTCAAGCCGAAGGTGGAACAAGCGCTCGTGAGAGCATGAACTGGCTCGTCAAGGAGGAACCCACCCACTACGGGTTCGAGGCGCTCGTGAAGGACAGGAAGGCCGTCTGGAGCGGCGTCAGGAACGCGCTGGCCCAGAGGCATCTTCGCGCCATCAAGAAGGGCGACCACATCTTCTATTACCACACCGGCGATGAGAAGGCGGTGGTCGGGATCGCCAGGGCGCTGTCCGCCGCCTATCCGGATCCGGAGGACGCAAGCGGCAAGTATGTGGCGGTGGATATCGCGCCGGTCAAGCGGCTTCCCAGGCCGGTGACGCTCGCCGAGTTCAAGGCCGACCCAGCTTTCAAGGACTTTGCGCTGGTCCGCATCGCGCGGCTGTCGGTGATGCCCGTCACCGATGCGGAGTGGGCGCGGATCGAGCGCATGGCAAGGAAGGCCGACTAGCTGGCGAAGGTTTGGTCCAACCTGACCGAGCGGCCGGTGGCGGAGGATCGCTCGATTGCGTCGATCAGCTTGTGGCGCCGGACGGCGAGGGCGAAGTCGACGTCGAAGGAGCCACGGCCGCGCAGAGCCTCGGCGGCGCGCGCGTACGCCTGGGCGACGTTGTAGGGCTGGCCGCTCGGCGTGCCGGCCGGAACGACCTTGTACCTGGCCGGGACGGGCATCGCCGCGAGGGGTTCTTTGCCCCTGCCCGCGTGCACCTCGCTGCCTCCGGTGTTGAACGAGCCTTCCGCACGGATGACCAGGGCGCCCTCGCGCCCGTAGATCTCGATCCGGTTACCACCGGGATTCGAGGGGACGGCGGCGACATTGACCGACACCTCGGCGCCGCTCACCATGCGGCCGACCACGTTGATGCTGTCCGGTGAGTCGACCGGGACCGCCTTTCCCTCCAGGGTTCGCCACTCCGGGATCCGCGTCGTCACCCGGGCCGAGACCTCGGCTAACTCGCCGAGCACGGCGCAGAGCGCGTCGATGGCGTGGCCGCCCGTGATGGTCAGTACGTTGGCGCCGTTCGCGCGGACGCCCTGCCAGATGCGACCCGGACCCCGCTGGAGCTGGGCCGGCACGACGCAGGTCAGGTTCGCCGTGAGCACGTCGCCGATGTAGCCCTCCCGGATGAGATCGCTTGCGTAGAGGATCGCCGGGGCGCTGCGCGCCTGCAGACCGACGATCGTCTTGATGGAGCGCTGGCCGGCGAGGCCCGCCATTTCCTCCGCCTCGGCCAGCGTCCTGCCCAGCGGCCATTCGCAGAACACGGCCTTTCCCGCCTGCAGGCCGGCCATCACCAGATCGCGGTGCCCGGGCACCCGCACGCAGACGACGATGAGGTCGACCTCCGGATGCGCCGCCATGTCGCTGAACCGGTGGAATGCCCGCTCGACGCCGAACGCCGCGGCCGAGGCCCTGGCCGTGTCCTCGTGCGCGGTGCAGACCGCCTTCAGCTCGTACTGGGGCAGAGCTTTCAGGGCGGGGACGTGGGCATTGGCCCCCCAGCCGCTGCCCCCTGGTGTCACGGTCGCTCCCACGATTCCCACGCGAATCTTGTCCGTCATCCTGGACCTCCCGGCGGCGACAGTACCTCCTCACACCTCCGCTCCGCCAGCGGAACCTTCCGGCCCGATGCGGCCTCCGGTCACGCGGCGCTCGGCTTCGACCTTGAGCGGTCCGAGCATCAGTCGTCGAATCAGGATGATGCCGGGCGACAGGCATGACCAGTACAGGCGGAACCGCGCGCGGGCTGCGGGGTCGGTGGCGATGGCGCGTGTTTCGCCACGGAAGATCGAAGCGGCCGGCCCGTCCGGATCGGCGCGAAGCGTCCAGGCAATCTTGACGTACCCGGGTTCGGCGAAGGCGGCGAAGGCCTCGGCGGGCACGCCGCGGAACGTGGGGTTCGGCTCCCAGGGTTTCGTGACCGCGCCCACGACCACCGCTCGTCCGGGCAGCTCGTCCAGAACGACCCATCCGAGCGACTGCACCAGCGCCAGCAGACCGCGCGGTCGCACGTGCTCGTCCGGCGTGGCGCCGAGGATCAACTCGCGGCTCTTGAAGATGAGACGCACGATCCGGCTCTGGAGGAGATCCATCTCGCGCGCGGCCGCGAAGGTCACCGCGGCCGGCGCGGCGATCAGGACGTGATGCCGCTCGACGACCTCGTACTCGGGCATGAACCGGTCGAGCAGTGGATCCGCTTCGTTCGCGGCCGGTCGTGGAGCGCGCCCATAGCGGGACCACGCGGTCGCGACGTAGATCGCGTAGGCGGCGGCGGCCAGCCCCGCGCCGGCCGTCAGCCATCGGAGGCCCGATCGCAGGGACGAGGTCGTGACCGGTTTCAGGAGGTGGTCAACTCTCGGCGAACGCCCGATCGAGGGCCTGAGCGAGGTCGGCGATGAGATCGTCGGCGTCCTCGATCCCGACCGCGTAACGGATGAGATTATCCTTGATCCCGATCTGGAGGCGTTCCTCGCTGGTCAGCTCGTAGAAGCTCATGATCGCGGGTTGCTCGATGAGGCTCTCCGCCCCGCCCAGCGAGGCCGCGATGTGCGGGATGGTGCAGGCGTCCACCACCCGGGAGGCGGCATCGATGTCGCCGCGCACCTCGAAGGAGACGACGCCGCCGAAGCCACGCATCTGTCGCTTGGCAATGTCGTGCTCGGGGTGGTTCGGCAACCCCGCGTAGTGAACGGCGGCGACTCGGGGGTGGGCGGCGAGAAACTCCGCGACGGCCTGCGCGTTGGCGTTCTGCCGTTCCATGCGCAGCGCGAAGGTCTTGAGCCCCCGCACCAGCAAGTACGCCGCGAAGGGATCGACGACGGCGCCGGTGATTCCCTGCAGTCCCCGGATGGCATCCACCAGCTCGCGGGAGGCCAGCACAGCGCCGGCGAGAAGGTCGTTGTGGCCGCCCAGGTATTTGGTCGCGGAGTGCACGACCACGTCAGCTCCCCATTCGAGGGGGCGCTGATTGTAGGGCGTGGCGAACGTGGCGTCGATGACCGTCTTGACCCGGTGCCGACGACCGATCGCGGCGAATCGCTCCAGATCGAGGATGCGGTTGTAGGGATTCGTCGGCGACTCGCTCACCAGGGCCCGGGTGGTGGGCCGGATGGCGTCCTCCAGGGCTTCGTAATCGCCGGCCGGCACCGTGGAGACCTCGATGCCGTAGCGGGAAAGCGTCTGGTTCAGGAACTGGCGCGTCCGCCGGTAGCTGTCATCGGTAACGACCACGTGGGTGCTGCGGGCGAGCAAGGCGAACAGCGCCGTGGTCATCGCACCCATGCCGCTGGCAAAGAGCAGACAATCCCCGGCGCCCTCGAGCGCGGCGAGCTTGGCCTCGGCGACGCGCTGGGTGGGGTTGCCATAGCGCCCGTACTCGATGCGCTCGATCTTACCGTCGAAGTGGTCCTTCAGCTCCTGCGTATTGGCGAAAGTGTAGGTGGCGGTCTGCACGATGGGCGTGGCCAGGGCGTGGGCCGGTTTGGGACGTGGCTCGCCGCCGTGCACGGCCAACGTGCTGGGGCCGAGCGGTTGCTTGGGCGGCTCGACCTGCCTGCTGCGAGGAGGCGCGACCCGCTCGTCCATCACGACACCAGCAGGCGCGCCTTCTCGACGTGGCGCGCGATCGTTCGGGCCACCCGCGTCGGGTCGGCGGGCAGCTCGACGGGTTTGGCGCGGTGCGTCGCCGTGAGGCCGGCAAGGTCGCCCATGTGATAGGCGGCTTTCTGGTCGGCGAACTTCAGCCCGTTGGCGGTCGAGATCACGACCACCCGCTCGTTGGACCGGACCACCTTGCGGTCGACCAGCTTGCGGAGGGCGGCCAGGGCCACCCCGGTGTGGGGGCAGTTGAACATACCGGTGCGATCGGCGCGCGCCGCCTCGTCGGCCAGCTCCTGCTCGGTGGCCTGCTCCACCACGCCGTTGAAGCGCTGCAAGGTGCGGATGGCGCGCTTGACGCTCACCGGGTTACCGATCTGGATGGCGGTGGCCAGCGTGGGCCGGGCCGTAACAGGCTCGAAGCGCCTGAAGTCCTCCAGGAAGGACCGGTACAGTGGATTGGCCCGCTCGGCCTGGGCCAGGCAGATCCGGGGGAGCCGGTTGACCAGCCCCAGATCCTGCATCATGACGAACCCCTGCCCGAGCGCGTGGACGTTGCCGAGATTGCCGCCGGGGATGATGATCCAGTCCGGCACCTCCCAGTCGAACTGCTGGACGATCTCGATGGCCACCGTCTTCTGACCCTCGATGCGCAGGCTGTTCATCGAGTTGGCCAAATAGATCCGCTTCTCCTTCGTGATTTCTTGGACGACGGCCATGCAGCCGTCGAAGTCGGTGTCGAGCGCGAGCACCAGCGCTCCGTTGGCCAGCGGCTGGACGAGTTGGGCCACGGAGACCTTGTCTCTGGGCAGCAGCACCACCGCCGGGATCCCGGCGGCCGCGCAGTAGGCCGCGAGCGACGCCGAGGTGTCGCCGGTGGAGGCGCAGGCCACGGCGTCGACGGCCACGCCACCCCGCATCATCTCCTTGACCAGCGAGACGAGCACCGTCATGCCGAGGTCCTTGAACGACCCGGTGTGCGAGTTGCCACACTGCTTGACCCACAGGTCCTCGATGCGGAGCTGCTTGCCATAGCGGTCGGCCCACAGGAGATTCGAGTTGCCCTCGTACATCGACACGATGTTCTCGTTGTCGATGAAGGGCACCACCCACTCCTTCTTGCCCCAGACTCCGGAGCCGTAGGGGTAGATGTTGCGACGGTACCGGTCGTCGAAGAGCTGGATCCAGGCCGCCGCCGACCGCGACCGCAGGGCCTCCACATCGTGCTGGACCTCCAGCAGGTCTCCGCACGTCGGGCACCGGTAGATGACCTCGCGAAGATCGAACTCGGCGGGGCACCCGTTGATGCACTGAAACCAGGCGTTGTACGCCATGCCGAGGCCAGTATAGCGCCGCCGGGCTGCCCGGCGCCCGGCGCTCCGTATCCTTGACCGCTCCGCGGCGCCGGACTACCTTGCTGTCTATCGAGACTCGGCTCGCCGAGGGACCACGAAACAGGGAGAGTCGCCATGACGGTCTATGAGCTACGCACCTACACCCTTCAGGTCGGCAAGATGGCCGAGGCGGTCAAGCTGTACACGGAGTTCGGGTTCCCGGCGCTCCAGAAGGGCGGCCAGGACAAGAAGCTGATCGGCTACTTCCAGGCCGACACGGGCACGATCAACCAGCTCGTCCATCTGTGGAAGTTCGACGACGATGCCGACCGGCGCGCGCACTGGGCGTCGGTGTTCGCCAACAAGGATTTCATCGAAGGCTTTGCCGCGAAATTCCGGCCCCTGGTCGTGTCCCAGGAGGTCAAGCTGCTGACCGCGGCGCCGTGGGGACCGCACCCCTGAGAGGTTCAGAGGATCGCCATGGATAACGTGCAGTTCGAGCGCGAGCCGCCGGCCGGGTTGACGACGATGGTCATGGCATTCGGGGGATGGATCGATGCCGGCCGGGCGGCGACGGGCGCCTTGCGACACCTGGCCCGAGACCTGGGGGCCACACGACTCGCCCGGATCGACCCTGAAGAATTCTTCGTGTTCACCCTGGAACGCCCCGAGGTCCGGTTGAAGGCCGATGGGGGTCGTGACATTCACTGGCCGCGGAGCGAGTTCTTCTCGTGGCATCCAGGGCAGGGCCGTGACGGCCTCCTGCTGTTCAGCGGCCCCGAGCCACATCTGCGCTGGCGCGCCTACAGCAAGGCGTTCCTGGACGTGGCTGAGCGCTGTGGGGTGAGACGGATCGTCTCGCTCGGAGCCCTCCTGGCCGGCGCTCCTCATACGCGGCCGGTGCGTGTCACAGCCCGCTGCAGCGACGCCTCCACCCGCTCGTTGCTCGAAGCATGGGGCATGTACCGTCCGCCGACCTACGAAGGACCGACCGGTATCTCGACGGCCCTGCTGGACGCCGCGGAGCGACGGGGAATGCAGTACGTCGGCTTCATGGGGCAAGCGCCGCACTATCTGCAAGATACCGAGAACCCGGCGGCGATTCAGGCCCTGGTGTCCTGCACGGCGCGCCTGCTCGATCTGAGCCCGGACCTGTCCCACTTCGCCGAGGCCATCCGGGAGTTCCGCGCGCAGTGTGATCAGGCGGTGGCTCGGGACCGCGCGACCCGAGAGCACGTGCGGCAGCTGGAGCAGCAATACGACGCCGAGGCACGCGAGGAGCCGCCACCGCTACCTGGCGGAGAGCTGGACTCCGAGAAGCTGATGCAGGATCTCCAGGATTTCCTGCGCAGGCAGCGAGAAGGCGGGGCACAAGGGTGAGACGGTAGCCCCGGCTCCGATGTGCGGAACCGGGGCTGACCCCCGCCTGCAGGCAGATCACCTCATTGCACGACCCCGGCCTCGCGGAGCAAGTCCTTCACGCGGAACGATCCGCCCTCAGGCACAAAGCCCTTTCGGATGTAGGAGTTCTTGTCGGCCGCCAGCAGCCCGCCGATCACCTCGGCCACGATGCGGCTGCCGACCGGGCCCAGCTTCGCTCCCTGATGGACGATTTCCGCCTCGGCCAGGATGTAGAGCCACAGTGGCGTCTGCTCTTCGTAGGCAGGATCGTCACGCAGGGCTGCCAACCGAGGAATCGCCTCGGCGATCTCTTCGTTGGTGAAGACGCGGAGGCCGAGACGCTCGGCGACCGCCTGTCCGCTGGGCAGCCCGTACTCACGGGCCCGCTGGATGTTGCGCTTGGCCAGAATGGCCGAACCGCTCGCCTCCGCACCCGGGATCGGTAGCGTGAACAGGCCGGCCGACAGCAGCGTGTCGATCTTCCGGCTGACATTCACCGCCAGAGGGAACCCGTCGACGTTCACGAAGTTGGGCCAGAAGATCACATGGTCGGACGTGATCGGCCGACCGCCCCGAAGGTCGTCTGACGCGGCGGGGTTGAACACCTGGATGAAGGACCCAGCCTCGGTGAGGCGGTAGGCCGCGCGCACCTGAGAGTGGCCGAAGCGATAGGCGCCGACCGAGAACTCCACCGGCATCTCGGCCTTCGCGGCCTTCTTCGGATCGTAGTAGCGAGTGCGGATTTTGCGGACGGTGCCGTTCCCGGACGCGATGAAGACGTCCTCGTACACGTCGGGGTCGAGCACCTCGGGCAGGAACTCGTGGACGACGATCCACTGGTGGCGCCACTCCATCAGTTGCCGGGCGTCCTTGAACTTGAAGCCATCGTCGATCAGCTTGTTGTGGGCGCGCAGGTACGCGACATGGATCTGGGCGATGATCTGGTTCTCATCGTTACGGGGGTCTCCGATGATCGCCGACCCGTCGGGATTGCGCGGCAGGTCGAGGCCATCGGGGCCACCGATCCTGAGGTGCTCGCCAGCTGCCTCGTACAGCGCGGGATTGGGTTTCTTGCGATTGCCGTACACGCTGTCGAGGTTCAGGCGTTGATCCCGGTCGTTGGGGATCGTGGTGGGGTCTACGAAGTCCACCGGCAGCGGAAGACTATCCAGCGTCAGGTCGTGATCGAGGAACTGCCCGAAGTAGGTGAAGAAGGCCGGCACCCGATCCGGGTTGTTACCACTGCCATCCCCATCATCGGCGAGTGGCCCGCCTGCGACGGTGAGCGCGTCCAATGCCGCGTCGGTGGGCGCATCATAGGCTGGGAGCTCGGGAAACAGCCGGCCAAACGTTTGCTGCTGGGCCGCGCCTGCGGAGAGCGCCAAGAGTGCAGTCAGGAGGGCCGCGAGCAGCAGGCGAATCGGAAGCTTCGGAACACGAAGAGGCATCAGGTCTCCTCTCATCGGGCGGCCGGCAGCAGGACGTGTGCCATCCTCGAATGCAGAAAAGAAGAGAACTACCGGACGGGAGGCGTCACGGACATGACGAACAGCGTCCGATCATGTCGAGAGGGGATCGGCATGTAGAAACTGCAACCGTCAGGGAAACGGATTCTACTGCCGTTCCTGATGTCCACGGTCTTTTGCCCGTTGCCGGAGGCCTGAGGCGTCACGTGAATGGCGATGATGCCTGTGACGATGAACGCTACGGCGAGCCCGAATGCGCGGACCGATACACGTTGCATGCTAACCTCCCCTGTATCAAGATGCTGGGTGTTTGCCGCTAACGGGTTGACGCCAGCCTTGAGGTTGATCAGATCCTACCGCGGTACCGAGCGGCTTGGTGGGGTGGTGTCGCGTCCCGTAACCTCACGTCCGGGCGCAGGAGCCTCAGCGCCGTGGATTGGCGCCGGTGTATTCTTGCCGGTGAGCACGACGGCCGATGAGCGTGCTGCTCCGTTTCATCGCTCTCTACGCTCTTCGTGCTGGTCGGTCCTGCGCTGGTGACGCGCCTTGGCCCGGCCAGGGTCGTGGTGCTCGCGGCGACGGCCGGGGTTCTGCGCTGGGTGGTGATGGCCTCCACGACCCAGGCGGTGGCCCTCGCCCTCGTGCAGCCCTTGCATGGGGTCACGTTCGCAGCGCTACATCTCGCTTGCATGCGCCTCATCGTGGCGATCGTCCCCCAGCACCTTGCGGCGACGGCGCAGGCGACGTACGCGGTCGGCGCCACGGCGACCACGGCCCTGCTGACCGCCGCGTCAGGGAGGCTTTTATGCGAGGCTCGGCGCGCAGGGGTTCCTGGTGATGGCGGTGCTCTGCGCCACGGCCGTTCCTCTGGCATTGGGACTGCGCGCGGGTCGTACAGAGCACCTTCGCCTCCGGTGACAGGGTCCGGACTCCTCCTCGCTGCTGCGCGGCGGCGCCGCCACCACAGGGGCGGAGCGGGCTGTCGGTCGGGAACGAGCGGCCCTACCTCGTTGACCGTCGGGTTAGGCTCAATGAGAGAGGAGCGACTGCGCCGTGGACTGGCTGACGACGATGGCCTGTCCCGCCTGCCGGGCGACCTCGTGGTGCTGTCCGACTGGTGGGTGATCGGTGTCGCGGCGGCGCTGTACCTGGTCGAGTTTCTTGCCGACAAGATCGCGATGGTCGACTCGGCGTGGGACGCGATCCACACGTTCATCCGCGTACCGGGCGCCGTCCTTGCGGCCACGGCCTTCGCCGACTTCGACCCCACCTTGCGGGTGCTCGCCTTTCTGGTGGGCGGCGGGCTAGCGCTCAGCTCGCACGGCGCGAAGGCCGCGACCCGCGTGGCCGTCAACTCCACGTCGGTGCCGGGGACGGGCGCGGCCGTCACACCGGCTCGGCGTGGTCGGCCGATCTGCGGTCTCGCCCCCCTTGACCCTTTCCTCACGGAGGTCACGTAAAATCCTCGGCGCGCGGAAGGCGAATGAACAAGATCCCCGGTATCGAGCGGAGGACGAAGATCGTCTGCACCATCGGCCCGGCCACGTCGTCCCCGGCGCAGCTCCGGGCACTCCTCGAGGGCGGGATGAACGTGGCCCGGCTCAACTTCTCTCACGGTGAGCCGGCGGAGCACCGGGCCGTCCTCGCCCAGATCCGCGCACTGAGCAAAGAGCTCGGCATCCCCACGGCGGTCCTCCAGGATCTCGCGGGCCCAAAGGTCCGCATCGGCACGCTGGCGCACGGCAGCGTCGAGCTCGAGGCCGGTCGCCGGTTCACCCTCACGACGCGCCCGGTCGAGGGCTCCCGTGACCGCGTGTCTGTCTCGTACGCGGGGCTTCCCGCCGCGGTCAAGGTGGGCGATACGCTGCTGCTCGCCGATGGCGTCATCCACCTCCGCGTCGAGCGCGTCACCGCCGAAGATATTCATTGCCAGGTGGTCGTCGGCGGCCGTCTCGGCAGCCGCAAGGGCGTCAACGTCCCCTCGGGGCTGCCTGATCTGCCCATTCTCAGTGACAAGGACCTGGGTGATCTGCGCGTCGGCCTGGAGCAGGGGATCGACTACCTCGGGCTGTCGTTCGTCCGATGGGCCGAGGACGTGCGAACCGCCCGGGCCCACATCGAGTGCCTCGGCGGCCAGGTGCCCGTGATCGCGAAGATCGAGACCCAGGCGGCCCTGGACCACTTTGACGAAATCCTCGACACCGCCGACGGAATCATGATCGCCCGCGGCGATCTCAGCATCGAGACGCCGTTCGCCCGTGTTCCCATCGTGCAGAAGCATCTGATCGCTGAGGCGAACCGGCGGGCCAAGCCGGTCATCACGGCCACCCAGATGCTCTTTTCGATGGTGTCCGCGCCGCAACCGACGCGGGCCGAGGTCGCCGACGTCGCCAATGCTGTCCTGGACGGGAGTGACGCGGTGATGCTGTCGGAGGAGACGGCGATCGGCAGGCACCCGGTGCGTGCCGTGCAGGTCATGGCCGCCATCGCGCTGGAGACGGAACGTGGCGCGCTCCAGGGCCCGCGACCGCCCGGCGCGCCGGCGGAGTTGCCCCGGAGCGACGAGGAGGCGGTGGTCCAGGCGGCGTGTCAGCTCGCGGCCCATCGCAGCGTCGACGTCGTCGTGACGGTGACCCGGACCGGCGAGACGGCCCGCTTCGCCGCCAAGCATCGTCCCGCGCAGCCGATCGTCGCGTTGACCGGCGACCCGGAGATCTGTCGGCGACTGGCCGTCGTGCGCGGCGTGCTGCCGCTAGTCGTGCCCGCGTCGAGTCAGGATCCCGAGGAGATGATCGCGGCTGCGCGTCGCGCGGCCCGAGAGCGCGGCTGGTCCGGCATGCGCGCCGTGGTCGTGGCACACGATCGACTGTGGACGGGTCGCCTGTGATGGCCGGCGTCGGCGATCAAGCATCGTCGTGAGCCGTTCCCCAACGATAGCGCCATGGACGATGCCGATGACGAGGGTGCCCTTGATCGTAGGCCGCCACCTAAGCAGCGCTTGTTTATTCGATCACCTCGTTGGCGCGGGTGATGATCGATGGCGGAACCGTGATTCCGAGCGCCTTCGCGGTCCGCAGGTTCACCGTCAACAAGATGCCCGAGCGTTCGTCCACCGGGAGATCAGCCGGCGCGGCCCCTCTTAACAGCTTGTCGACGTAGCTGGCGGCGGCCCGGCCGACGGCGGCGAAGTCATCGCCGTAGGAAAGCAGCGCCCCTCGCTCTGCCCACTCCCTGCGGTGCCCCACGATTGGCAGCCGGTGTTCAACACTCAAGCGGATGAGAGCGTTGGAGAAGGTGGTCCGCAAGCTCGACGCGACAACCAGCACGCCGTCGACCTCGCCCGGTTGGAGGGCACGGTAGACGCGTTCGGTCTCGGCCAGGGTCGACACGGTGCGCTCGACCAGGACGAGGCCAAGCGCCTGCGCCGCGCGACGCGCCACCGCCAGCTGGGGATCCGAGGTCGGGTCCTTCGAATTTGCCAGGCTCAGGACCCGTCGCAGGTTCGGATGCGCTTCCTTGAACAGCTCGAGCCGCTTGGCGATCAGCTCCGGCGAGGCGAAGCCGGTGATGTTCCCGCCCGGGCGCGCGAGACTCCGCACGAATCCGCCACCGATCGGATCAAGGACGTGCAGGAATAGTATCGTCGTATCGGTCTTGGCGGCCACCGCCGCGCGGAGCGCCTGGTTCTCGACCGCAACGATCAAATCGACACGCTCACGGGTGAAGTCGTGGGCGGTACGCCGTGCGGCTTCTTCGTCCTTCTGGTTTCGGAAATCGAAGCGGATGTTCTTGCCGTCCTCGTAGCCGAGCTCAGCAAGTGTCTGGCGTAGGGCCGGAACCGATGGTGGGACGTGGTCGAGCCCAACGTGAAACAGCCCGATGTGCCATACCTTGGCTCGCGCACGGGGAGTCTGGGCGGGGCTGGTGAGCGGCAGGGTGAGGATCGCCACACTGAGAAGACCCGCGAGGCCGTGCCATCGACGGGCACGTGGTCGATCCATATTTGCTCCTCCGTGTCCATTGTGGTCTCGAGCGACTCTCATCACGTGGCCGGGTCAGAGGCGGCCGACGCCGGTGAGCTCCGTGCGTACTCCGGGATCGTGATCGTCCGTCGGAACGCTACGGCGCGCTGGATTGTCTCCCTTCTCCGATCTCCTGGCAAGGCGAGCGCGCCGCCCTGCTTCCCGTTGGTGCAGGGATCGTCGCGCCCGGGGCCCGGAAGGCATCGCCCTCGCGCGAGCCCCTCCGGGAGCCCATTTGACACGCCCCATTTCTTGACTCCCACGCCGGGAGAGTGTCAGGAATAGATAGACTTTGGAGAACGGAGAATGTGATGAGGCTGTCCATGATTTCGGCAGGTGCGCTCGTGTCGGTATTGTTGAGCGGCTGTGTCACTCATCATCCACAAACAGCGGAGGAGTTTCGTCGAGCTGTCCCGGGGGCGTTCATGGCCAAGACCGAGACGTTCGAGGTCGATCGCCCGTTTCGCGATGTGGCGGCGACATTTCGAAAGAAAGCGCCCGAATGTCTGGAGGTGACGGTCAGGACCACGTCGCGAACCACCACCAGTTACCAGGTCATCGTCACCGAGTTCAATCCGACCGTTGTGGTGACCGAGAAGAGAGCCGAGTTACACGTGCAGCAGCATCACAAGGCGGGTGTCTTGAAGGTGACCAAGGAGCCCGCCGGAGGGTACTACCTGCTCGTGGCCGATGCCTACCCGGTGGATCAGCGCCGGACGAAAGTGCAGATGTTCAGGCCCTCCGTTGGTCACGGGGTCTTGATTCGAGCGGTCAGGGCGTGGGCCACCGGGGAAGATCTCGGCTGTCCGGATATGACCAAGAGCTAGAGCGGGCCATCCGCATCGGGCGTGAGTCTGGTCTGGACGTTACCGTGGCGAATCGTCTCAGGATTGCGCTCGCGGTTCTCGCCATCGGGCTGATGACCGGTTGCTCGGGGATTCGGCCGTATCCGAATACGCTGGCCAAGAACGTGCGCATCCGGACCGACGTTGAGTCCGCCGTCTGCCTGGCGCACATGATGGCGCTGCGGGTCTACGGCGACGCGCGCAAGGCTCTTCGGAGCCAGATCCCGATGCTTGTGCTGATGGTGTTGTACACAGTGAGCAGCCTGTGGATCCTGTCCCAGCCTCTCGTCAAGACGGCTGGCAAACCCGCCTGATAGGTCGGTCGGCAGCGGCCGTCGTTAGCCGCCGTAGAAGACCTTGTCGCCGAGCTCCTTGAGCCAGAGAGTGGCGTCGTCCGGACGGCCGTCGGGCGACTTCGCGATGCCGGCCTCGACCACGCGGCCCACGAAGACGGAGTGATCGCCCTTCTCGACCGTCGCCTCGAGCGTGCACTCGACGAACGCGGGGGCGTTGGTCAGGATGGGCGCGCCGGTCGTCCCGGCACGGAATGGCTCGCCGGAGAGCTTGCCGCTGGCGACCTCGGCCGGCTTGAAGAAGGTGTACGCGAGGGCCTGTTGCCCCTTGCCCAGCACGTTGAGGGCGAAGGCGTTCGTCTCTTTGATGAGCGAGTGCGCGTGCGAGTCGACCTTGACGCCGACCGCGACGAGCGGCGGCTCGAACGCGACCTGCGTGACCCAGTTCACGGTGGCGGCGGACACCTGGCCGCTCTTGTTCGCGGCCGTGAGGACGTACAGGCCATAGGGGATCATCCGCAGCGCGGTCCTCTTCGCGTTGGGGTCCATCAGCTCGTCCTCCCTGGTGTGTCGTGATGCGTGCAGGACACTAGCGGTCCGGCGCGTTGGACGGCGCTACCGCGAGGGTCCGGGGGGCGGGGGCGGCGGCGTGCCCGGGGGCGGGGGCGGAGCATCGGCGGGCAGGGTGCTTGCCGGCATCGCCCCCGGCGACACGTACTGCCCGCCCGAGATGGGCACCCGGTGGCCCCGGCTGTACATGCACTGCGTGTACGCCATGTCGTACTGCCACTGGCTGCTCGAGCCTTGCCGCTGCGAGGCCCAGGTGCGGCAAGCGGTATCGTCGGCGGTGAACTGCTCGAAGGTCTTTCCCGTGCCGGGGAGCGCGACTACGCGGGGAGCCATCGTGCACGCGGCCAGCGGCACTGCTGCGACGAGGGCAAGCACGGAAAACCTCAACGACATGGCATCACCTCTTGGGCCTAGCCGGCACCGGGCTTCGGGGCGACCGGGATCCAAGGCTCCGGACACTTGGCCGCCTTCGGGTAGTACTCGCGTGCGCTGGCGCAGTAGTACCAGTAGCCTGGACGGGCCTGCTCGACGTACACAGGCGGCTCCACGACCGCGGGAGCGCTGTACGTGTAGTAGGGATAGGAACGAGCGTAGGGATAGTACGGATAGAACGGATAGAACGGATAGTAGGGATAGTAGGGATAGTACGGATCCCAGTAGGAATACGGCCAGCCCCACCAGTACGTGCCGAATCCCACGACAACCCCGTGGTCGTGGCGCGGACGCGATCCGCCCGGCGCGGGCGTGTAGTCGAATCCCGGACGCGCTGGTGCCGACTGGGCGGGCGCGGGTCCTCCGCCACCCGGCGCCGGAGTTCCTCCGCTCGGCGCTGCCGGGCGTTCGAACCCCGGACGCGCCTGGGCAGACGGGTACTCTCCACTCGATGCCGGCGGGGCCGCGGGGCTCGGCGCCGCCGGGCGAGCGGGGCTCGGCGCCGACGGGCGAATCTCTCGCAGTCCGGAAGCCCCTCCGCCGCCAGAGGCCGGCGCATCGACCCGCTGGGCAGCGGCCGGCACGCTGAGCAAAATCGCAGCAGCGAGCGCCCCGAGGCCGAGCTTCAACCGCATAAGGTATCTTCCTGCCATCCCTTCTGGTTACAGGTTCCGGTAAAAAGCCCCGAAGTGCAAGTTGGACGGGCGTCTCACGCGCGGTGGAGCGGAGAACGCGGGGACCTCAGTAACCGCGGGCGCGGTCGACCAGGTTCAGGAGCGGCGCGCCGGCGAGATAGCGACGCAGGTTCTCGGCGAACAGCGCCGTGCAGGCCTCGTCGTAGCCGGGCATGAAGCCCGACACGTGCGGCGAGACGATGACGTTGTCGAGGGCGTAGAGCGGGTGGCCCGCCGCCGGGGGCTCCTCGGCGAACACGTCGACGGCAGCCCCGGCGATCCGCCGCTCGGCCAGGGCCCGGGCGAGGGCGGACTCGTCGACGCTGGCCCCGCGGCCCACATTGATGAAATAGGCAGACGGTTTCATTGCCGCCAGCGCGGCGGCGTCGATCATCCCATGGGTCTCTGATGTCAGCGGCGCGCACAGGACCACGACGTCTGCTCGCGTCAGCAGCACCGAGAGCTCCTCGGTCGCGAGCCATTCGTCGGGCAGAGCCCCGTCGGGGTCGCCGGTGCCGGGCAGGCGATAGCCGGTGTCGGCCCGGCGCGCCACATTGCGCTTGCAGGCGAGCACCGTCATGGCGAAGGCCGTCTTGGCGATGCGCGCGAGCTCCCGCCCGATGCTGCCGTAGCCGATGATGCCCAGCGTTGCGCCCCGCACCGGCGTGGGCACGAAGAGGGGCCAGCGCTGCCGGTCGGGCGGCCACACGCCCTTGGCCTGCCACTCCACCATGCGGGGGACGCGATGCGCGAGCGCCAGCAGCACCGTGATGACGTACTCTGCGATCGCCGGAGCGTGCACCCCGCTCGTGGTCGTCAGCAGCACCTCGCTCTGCGTGTAGACGGGATGAGTGTGGAACGCGTCCACCCCGGCCATGTGAAGCTGCACCCACTTGAGCCGCGGCGCGCGCGAGCGTCCGTTGCCACCGCCCACCAGGTCGGCGGGGACCGTCCCTGCGTAGAGGACGTCGGCGCGCGCGTAGTCGGCCGTCTGGGCGTCGGCGCGGGTCACGGTGACGCGCGGGGATACCGCCCGCATCCGGTCGAGCTTGGCCTCGTCGAAGGGCATCGTCACCAGAACATTCAGGGTGTCCGGGAGCGTGGCGTCACTCATGGGCAGAGCGGCGATTCCGGCGGCGGCGCGCAGGGAAGACCGCCAGTCAGGCGGAAGTCTCCCGGCTAGGTCAGGATCCGGAGCGCGCCGACAGGGAGGCCAGGGCACGCTCGTACAACTCGTCGGTGTAGCCACGCACCAGCGTGTCGCCCAGCACGAGTACCGGCACGCGCAGGAGGCCGTCCTCGTGGAGAAGCCACCGGAGCGCTTGTGCATCGTCCACGGGCTCGGCCGCGGCATCGTGCTCGATGAAGCCGTCGCCTGTCTTGACGAGGAGACGCCGGGCGCTGCGGGCAAGGGCGACCGCGCCCGCGTGGTCCACCGGGTGCGTGTCCAGGGGGCGGCGCTCGAACTCGACACCCGCCCGCGTCAGAGCGCGCCGGGCAAGCTCGGAGGACGGGCAGTCGCATGCCCGGTCATAGAGGATGACCCGCATGGTCGAGAGTGTCGGCGGCGGAAGCGCGCAAGTCAAGCTTGGCGCTCGGTGTACCCTGGGTCCGTCCGGAGCGCAGGCGAGCATCCGGGAACGGAGACTTCCATGACGCGGAATGACCCCGCCGACCGTGACCGTCGAGACTTTGTACGTTTTGCCGGAAGCGGCCTGGCTATCATCGCGCTCGCGCCGGGGCCGCGCCTGGCCGGGGCACAGGCGCCGGCAAAGATCGGGATGATCGGCGCGGGCCGCCAGGGCAGTGCCCTCGGGGCGCTGTTGGTCAAGGCTGGACACCGGGTTATGTTCTCGTCCCGGAATCCCGAGCGGTTGAAGGACATGGTCGCCGGATTGGGATCGCTGGCGCAGGCCGGCAGCGTCGCGCAGGCCATCGCCTTCGGGGACGTCGTGGTGGTCGTCGTGCCCTACAGCGCGATGGATGAGATCGGAAAGGTGCACGCCACCGCCCTGGCGACGAAAAGGCTGGTGATGGACGTGAGCAACCCGATCGCGCGGCGTGACGGTGAGGCGCTCGTCACGTGGGTGAGGGAACAGGGCGGGGCCGGGCTGGCCACGGCCAAGCTCCTCCCCGGCGCGCGCCTCGTTCGCGCCTTCAACGCGATCGGCTCGGCACGACTGGCTCAGCTCGCGCATCGCGCGGGCGAGCCGGTCGGGGTTCCGATCGCTGGGGACGACGCGAACGCCATCGCGGTCGCCGAGATGCTCATTCGCGAGATCGGGTTCGAGCCCGTCCTGGTCGGCGGCCTGACCATGGGCAAGCATCTGGTGCCCGGAACGCCGTTCGCCGGCGAGCACTCGGCGGCCCAGCTTCGACAGATCGCCGCCACCCTGCGCTGAACCTGCCTGGCGCTCTTCGAGGTGAAAGAGTGACCCGGGCCCTGCTATGCTCGCGGCCATGACGGACACCACGCGCTGGGTCGGGACCTGGACGGCGGCACCCGCGCCCGCGGAAGGCGCGGCCTTCAGCAACCATACCCTGCGGATGATTCCGCGGGTCAGTCTCGGGGGCAGCCGGCTACGCGTGCGCATCTCGAACGCGCACGGCGCCAGGCCGCTGGCGATCGGCGCGGCGTCGATTGGCCTGCGCAGCACCGGTCCGGCGCTTGTGCCGGGCTCGTACCGGCAGCTCACGTTCGCCGGCGCCACCAGCGCCACGGTCGCGGCGGGCGCGCTCATCGTCAGCGATCCGGTCGATCTCGTGGTCGCGCCGCTGTCGGACCTGGCCGTCAGCGTGCATCTGCCCGACGACCTGCCGGTGAGCTTCGGCATCACGGGGCGCTACGCGCGGCAAACCAACTACATCTCGCCGCCGGGGAATTTCACCGCCGACGAGCGCATGCCGGTCGGCCGCCTCACCGACGACTGGTATTTCGTCTGCGGGGTCGACGTCATCGCCCCGCGAGAGACGGGCGCCGTCGTCGCCCTCGGCGACTCCTTGACGGACGCCAACATCTCGACCCACGACGGCCATCACAGCTGGCCCTCCCAGCTCGCGCGCCGCCTCCTGGCCCGGCCGGGCGGGCGGCCGATGGCGGTGATGAACCAGGGGCTCGGCGGGAACCGGGTCCTGCACGACATCCGGGGCGATAGCGGTCTGCGCCGCTTCGACCGCGACGTGCTGGCCCAGCCCGGCGTCACCCACACCATCATCATGCTGGGCACCAACGATCTGCGGAACCGTCACGGCAAACTCGAAGAAGAAGTCACCGCGCCCCAGGTGATCGCCGGGCTGAAGCAGCTCGCCCTGCGCGGCCACGCGCGCGGCGTCAGGGTCATCGGCGGCACCCTGACGCCATTCGAGAACGAAACCTTCCTGCCCGGCGCCTGGAATCCGAAGCGCGAGGCGATCCGCCAGGAAGTCAACGAGTGGCTGCGCAAGACCGACGCCTTCGACGCCATCGCCGATTTCGACCGGGCCTTGCGGGATCCCGACCATCCGACCCGGATGCTGCCGATCTACGATTGTGGCGACCACCTCCACCCGAGCGACCTGGGCTACCGCGCCATGGGGGATGCGATCGATCTGTCGGATTTTGATTGACATGGGGGCCCCGACATGGCCCCCATGCCGCCCACGTTCGGCGCGCCCGGGCGAAGCCGGAGCGCGCCGCTAACCGGATCGGCTCCTGAGGAGTTCCGACCATGACCAGTCACGCGCTGCGTACGATCCTGGCGGTCGCCGGCTGGGACGACGAGCGCGCCCGCGCGGTCGAGATCGCCGGCGGCACCGATCCGATCTTGCCCACGCCGTTCCGCATCGGCGAGACCGCCGCGGCTGCCCTGGCGGCGGTCGGCCTCGCCGTCTCGGACGTGTGGGCCCTGCGGACCGGACGCTCCCAGGAGGTGGCCGTCGACACCCGGCAGGCGACCGCCTCGCTCCGTAGCGGGCACTATCTGCAGATGAACGGAGCGGACGTGTCGACCGAGCGCAACGTCGTGATGGGTGTCTATCCAGCCCGGAATGGACGCTTCAGCTACCTCCACTGCAACTTCCCGAACCACCGGGCCGCCGCCCTCCGCGTGCTCGGCGTGGCGGAAGACCGCGAGGCGGTTCGGCGAGCCGTGGCCAGGTGGGACGCCCTCGAGCTCGAGGAGGCTATCATCGTCGCAAACGGGGCGGGCGGCATGGTGCGCACCGGGGACGAGTGGGCCCGGCACCCGCAGGCCGCCGCGATCGCGTCGCTGCCGCTGATGGAGATCGTCAAGATCGGCGACAGCCCGCCGGAGAAGCTCCCCGACGGCGACCGGCCGCTGTCGGGCATCCGGGTGCTCGACCTCACGCGAGTGCTGGCCGGGCCCACCTGCGCTCGCACGCTCGCCGAGCACGGCGCCGACGTGTTGAAGATCACCGCGGCGCACCTGCCGAACATCGGCTACCAGGAGTACGACACCGGTCACGGCAAGCTCTCGGCCCATCTCGATCTCCGAGAGCGGAGCGATGTGAAGATCCTGAGGGGGCTGGTGCGCGAGACGGACGTGTTCTCCCAGGGCTACCGGCCGGGCACCCTGGGCAATCGCGGCTTCTCACCCGAGGAGTTGGCCCGCTTGCGCCCGGGCCTCGTGTTCGTGTCGCTGTCGGCCTTCGGCCATGCCGGCCCGTGGGCGTCGCGCCGCGGCTTCGACACGGTCGTGCAGACGGTCAGCGGCATCAGCAGCCGCCAGGGCGAGCTGTTCCCCGGCCCGGAGCCAGGCCCGCAATTCTATCCGGTCTCGGCGATCGATTATCTGACCGGCTATCTGATGGCCTTCGGCGCGCTGGTCGCCCTGGCGCGTCGCGCGCGCGAGGGCGGCAGCTGGCTCGTGCGGATCTCGCTCGCGCAGGTCGGCCGGTGGCTCGTCGGTCGCGGCGAGGTGCCCGCGGCCGAGCTGAAGGACGTGCCGAAGGAGTTCACGCCGCTGGAGCTCGAGCGCTGGTCGATGACGAGCGAGACCCCGGTCGGTCGGCTGCGCCATCTGCGGCCGGTGCTGCGCCTCTCCGAAACGCCCCCGTACTGGGCCCGGCCCACGGTGCCGCTCGGCTACCACCCGCCGGCATGGCCGAAACGAGCCGCGTAACCCCGGCCGGAGCGCTTGCCATGAACAAGATCGTCGAGTCGCCCCAACAGGCCGTCGCCGACATCGCCGACGGCGCGACGGTGGCCATCGCCGGCTTCAGTGTCGGGCACCGCTTCGCTACGAGCCTGATCTGCGCCCTGCGGGACCAGGGCACGAAGGACCTCACCGTCGTCTGCAACTCCCTGGGTGACGCCGGGGCGACCCGCGGTCAGATCCTCGCGGAGAACAACCAGGTGAGGAAGCTCATTGCGGCGTTCTCGGTGCGGCCCGGCACGCCCACGGCGAGCGAGCAGCAGATCGCGGCCGGGAAGCTGGAGGTCGAGCTGGTTCCCCAGGGGATCCTGGTGGAGCGCTGCCGCGCGGGCGGCGCCGGGATACCGGCCTTCTACTCGCCGACCGGCGTCGACACCGCGCTGGCGGGGGGGCGGGAGATCCGACACTTCGACGGCAAGCCGCACGTTCTCGAGTACGCCATCCGCGTGGATTACGCGCTGCTGCGGGGGTATCGGGCCGACCGTCTCGGCAACGTCCAGTTCCGCGGCGGCAGCCAGAACTTCAATCCCAGCTTCGCCAAGGCCGCGCGGGTCGCCATCGTGGAGGTGGATGAGATCGTGGAGCCCGGCCAGATTCCTCCCGAGCTCGTCGATCTCCCCGGCATCTTCGTGTCACGCGTCGTCAAGACGACGCACGTCGTCGACGGCAAGACCTGGCGCCGGCCCGTCCGCCGGCCCGCGGATCAGCCGCGCCTGTACGGCGGCAAACCGGCGCTGACACGCGAGGGGATCGCCAGGACCGCGGCCCGGCTCGTCCGGGACGGCACCTACGTCAATCTCGGCGTCGGCATCCCCACCATGGTGTCGAACTATCTCCACGGCCGCGAGGTGATTCTCCACGCCGAGAACGGCGTCCTCGGCTATGGCCGCATGGTCACCGACGAGCGCGAGATCGACCCGGATGTCTACAATGCCGCCGGCCAGTTCGTGGCCCTGACCCCCGGCGCGTCGTTCTTCGACAGCGTCACGTCCTTCGAGATGGCGCGCGCCGGCCGGATCGACACGGTCATCCTGGGCGCCTACGAGGTAGATCAGCAGGGCGACGTGGCGAACTGGAGCACGGCGGATGCCAGGCGTGGGGGCATCGGCGGCGCCATGGATCTGTTGTCCGGACGCTGCGAGCTCATCATCGTGATGGAGCACGTGGACAGCAAGGGCCGGCCCAAGCTGCGGCGGGAGTGCAGCTATCCGGTGACCGGCAAAGCCTGTGTCAGCTACGTGGTGACCGACCTGGCGCTGCTGCGCCGGGAGCGGAACCGCTTCGTCCTGGATGAAGTGGCGCCGGGGTTCACTCCCCAAGAGGTCGTGGCGCTGACGGAGATGGAGATCGCGGTCGCGCCGAACGTCGGTACGATGCTATGAGGCGCCGGCCGGCAGCTCGGCGAGGAGCCGGCCCAAGGCCGGCAGGCGGTCGGCGCTGTCGAACGCGCGCAACATCGCCCAGAACGACGCCTGATTCGTCGTCACCACCGGCTTGTTGAATTGCCGTTCCCAGGAGGCCACCGACGACATCGTCGGGAAATTGCCCCCGGGGACCACGAACACCTCGATCTCCGGCCGATCGATCCGGGCAAAGGCCTCGAGCGCGTGCTCGGGCCCGAGCTGGCCGATCGCATAGGCGTCGGTGGCGCGAAAGCCTTCGACGGCGACCGCGTGGAGTGCGTGCTTCGTCTCGAAGTAGCGGGCGGCGCGCTGGCCCACCTCTTCTGTATAGGGCGACACGATGGCGATGCGGCGCGCGCCGAGAGCCCGCACGGCGCGGCCGACCGCCTGCGCCGACGTGATGGCCGGCGCGCCGGCCCCGACGCTCATCCGCTTGGTCACGATCTCGTCGTAGTCGTCGGCGAAGAGACTGGCCGAGGTCTGGGCGAGGATCACCAGCTCGACTCTCGCCGTCCCCAACAGCTGCGACTGATAGTCGATGTCCTCGTCGCGGCTGGGCGAGAAACTGCCGCCGCTCGACTTGAGGCGCCCGAAGTGCGCCTGGTAGGTGGCGGGCAAGAGCCGGGACTCGATCTCGACCGTCCGGTTGGTGGAGGGAATCAGCACGCCGAAATGTCGGGTCATGTCGTGACGCTCTACTCCCTCCCGGCGCTCGCGGCAAGCCAGAAACCCGGCTTGGATGGATTACTCGTCAATTGTTTGGTATATAGTCGCCATGGACCTCCGCCGGCGTATGGAGCTCCTCGCCGAGGCGGCGCTGCCCGATCGCGAGCAGGGCATGCCGACCCATCGCCGGTCCGTGCCGGTCAGCGGCCGGCCCGTCGCATCCATGGGGATCGCCCAGGCCCGGCTCCCCGGCGGCGGCTCGGTCAACCTCATGCGGGTCATGCAGACCAGCGCCTGCTCGCTGTCGTGCGGGTACTGCCCGATGTTCTGCGGTGGCGACGTCCCGCGCGCGACCGTCAGCCCCGAGGAGGTCGCCACCACGTTCATGGACTTGAACCGCAAGGGGCTCGCCGACGGCCTGTTCCTGACCTCCGGCGTCCCCGGTCGGCCCACCCGCGCAACCGATCGCATGCTGGCGACGCTGGAGATCCTGCGCGGCCGGGAGCGCTTCACCGGGTACATCCACGTCAAGCTCTTGCCCGGCGCCGAGACCGCGCAGGTCGAGGCGGCCGCGCAGCTGGCCACGCGGATCTCGGTGAATCTCGAAGGCCCGACCGACGCGCACGTCCGCACGCTGGCCACGGAAAAGGATCTCTCGGGCGACTTGTTGCCCAAGCTCGAGCTGGCCGGCCGCCTGTACCGTCAGACCCGCGAGGAGGGCGGGCCGGGGCCGCGCGGTAGCGTCACCACGCAGTTCGTAGTCGGCGCCGCGGGGGAGCGCGACCGCGAAGTGCTCCGGCTGGTCGCCCGGCTGGAGGCCCAGCGCCTGCTCCACCACGCTCACTTCAGCGCCTTTCAGCCCGTGGCGGGGACGCCGTTCGAAGGCCTGGCGCCCATCCCGGCCGCGCGCGAGGCGCGTCTGTACCAGGCCGAGCACCTGCTGCGCGAGTACGGCTTTGGGGTGGATGAGCTGGCATTCGAGGCCGATGACAATTTGCCCCTCGAGCACGACCCCAAGACCGCGTGGGCGCTCGCTCACCCCGAGCGCTTTCCGCTGGAGCTCATGCGCGCGCCCCTCGAGCTTCTGCTTCGGGTCCCGGGCGTCGGCCCCAAGGCGGCCCGCGCCCTCGTCCAGGCCCGGCGGCACGCCCGGATCCGCGACCCGCGCGACCTGCGTCGCCTCGGCATCGACACGGTGCGCGCCGGTTATTACCTCCAGCTACGCGGTCACCGGCTGGCGGCGGCCCCGGCGCCTCGGCAGCTCGGCCTGTTCCCGCCCGGCGGCCATCTCACCCAGGCGCCGTTCCGCACGGCGGTCCCGCCCTGCGCTTACCGTTGAGACGGGCGGTCAGGCGACGCGCCGGCTCGAGCGCGCGGCATCTGCGGGTCCAGTGCCGCCACCGCGTCGCGCAGCGCGTCGCTGATCCGGTGCGCGGCGTCGTCGCCGCGGCCCCGGGTGGCGAGCTCTCGCGGGTCCAGCGGCGCGCCGAACACGACGCTGACGCGCGCGCGCCGCGGCAGGGCGCGTCCGGGGGGCAGGGCGCGCTCCGTACCGTCGATGAAGACCGGCACAACCGGGACCCCAAAGTGCTCGAGGAGCATGCCGATGCCGGGCTGAAACGGCTGAAGCTTGGCCGTCGGCGAGCGGCCACCCTCGGGGAACCAGACGAGATTGTGCTGGCGGCGCAGGATGCCGGCTCCCATGGCCAGGGAGCGCGCCCCGCGCTCGGGGTCCACCGGCACCACGCGCGCCAGGCGGCTGAAGAACCGCATGAGGCGGTTACGGAACAGCAGCGGCGCCCAGCCGGCCCAGAACGTCCTTGTCAGCCAGGACCGCGGGAGCACCGCGGCCAGCACGAATGGATCGAGGTAGCTGCGGTGGTTCGGCACCAGCACGACCTGGCCCCGGGCGGGCAGACGCTCGCCGCCCTCGGCGCGCACGGCGAAAGCACCTCGCACGACGGCGCGGATGATCGCGTCGAGAGCGCTAGCGAGCGCGCGGACGGGCCCGCTAACCGGCTCGAGCCATCGCAGCTCGTCGGCGTCCAGCACCTCCTCGGGATGCTCCAGAGGATCCGCGACTGGCCCGACGGCGCCCGTGCCCGCCGCCTCGACGGCCGCCCACAGCAGATCGCGCACCGTCTCGACGGTCGCGATCTGGGCCTCGGTGAGGTTAACGCCCGCGCGCTCCCGCACGGCGACGGTGACGTTGAGCCACTCCAGCGAGTCGACGCCGAGGTCGAGATGCAGGCTCGTGTCCGGCGTGACCCGCTCGTGCCGGTACTGGGCGGTGAGCCAGTCCCACACGGCCCTGGCCGCGGGCTGCGCCAGCAGCGCGCGGTCGTCGGCTCCTAGCTCGTCCACACGGGCCGGCCGACGCGCGCCGGGCTCCGTCTGCTCGCCGCGCCGGGCGCGCTCGTAGATGTCAGCCAGCAGGTGGCGCCGCAACTTCCCCAGGCGCGTGCGCGGCAGCGCCTCGTGCGTGATCGCGTACTCGCCGACGCGCTGCCAGGTGGGCAGACGCCGCGACACCGCGCCCAGGGCGTCGCGCACCGGCGGCTCGACGGGGCCGCCACGGCGTCGCACCTCGGAGGGTTCGGGAACCACCACGGCGGCCAGCCGGCCGGCGCGCAGCAGCAGGCCGATCTCGCGGATGGCCGGCTCGGCGGCGTACTGCCGCTCCAGGTCCTCGGGCGGAACGTTCTTGCCGCCCGCCAGGACCAGGATCTCCGAGACGCGCCCCACGAGCTCGAGGTAGCCCGCGCCGTCGAAGCGGCCGCGGTCTCCGGTACGGAACCAGCCGTCGGTGAACGCCTCGGCGGTCCTGTCCGGCAGGTTGAGGTAGCCGGCGAAGACGCCTGGGCCCCGCGCCAGCACCTCGCCCACGCCGTCGCCGTCGGGGTCGTCCAGTTTCAGCTCCACGCCGGCGAGCGGACGGCCCGCGGTGTGCAGGCGGCTTCGGCCCGGGACATTCAGTGTCAGGATCGGCGAGGTCTCCGTGAGGCCGTAGCCGGTGGCGACGTCCCAGCCCAGGGCCTCCAGCGTGCTCGCCACCCTGGGGTCGAGGGCGGCGCCACCGGACGCCACCACGCGCACGTGCGGCGCGAGCGCCCCCCGCACGCCGCGCAGCAGGCTGCGGCCGAGATGCAGCCCCGTCACGCGTCGCGCCAGGTTGGAGAGCCGCAGCGCGCCACGGTAGAGCGCCGTGGCCACCCGCCCGCGCCCTTTGACTCGAGCCTCCAGGCCGGACACCAGCGCCTCGTAGAGGCGAGGGACGCCCACGATCGCCGTCACCTCTCCCTCGTGCAGCGCCCGGACGATCTGCGGGCCCGTGAGACCCGCGGGCGTGACGAGCACCGCGCCGGTCGCCAGCACGAGCATGACGCCGATCATGAACGGGTAGACGTGGTGGAAGGGCAGGGGCACGAGCACGCGATCGTCCGGTCCGGCCAGGTTCTCCTGCAGCATGGCGGCCAGGTTGCTGGCGCAGTTGCGGTGGGTGAGGGGCACCCCTTTCGGCACGCCCGTCGTCCCCGCCGTGTAGAAGATCGCTGCCCGATCGTCC
The DNA here is from genome assembly GCA_035709005.1 of Candidatus Methylomirabilota bacterium. Lineage (NCBI taxonomy): Bacteria > Methylomirabilota (SeqCode) > Candidatus Methylomirabilota bacterium. The sequence goes on from DASTFB010000040.1 coordinate 54,968, forward strand.
CGCCGCGCCGCCGTCCCCGCGTCCCCGTCTCCGGCGAGCAGCCGACGCCAACTCCGCTCGTCCCGCTCGTCGGTGTCGAGCAAGAAGATGTCCAGGCGCGCGCGCAGCCCGGCGGCCTCCAGCTCGTGCAGATGTTCCTGCGCGGTGAAGATGCGCCGGATCCCGCTGTCGCGGACCAGGTGGGCCAGTTCGTCGCCGCGGGCGTGGGCGTCGATGGGCACCAGCACGGCGGCGGCGTCCAGCACGGCGAGGGCGGCGACCACCCACTCCGGGCTGCTGGGGGCGAACAGCCCGATCGGCTCTCCCGTCGCGCCGGCCCGGGCGAGGCCCGCCGAGAGGCGGCGGACGTGTTCGTCGAGGGCCGAGAACGACCACCGCTCGAGGCCCTGCCGCGTGAAGATCAGCATGGCGAGCCGGTCGCCGCGCGCGCCGAGCGACCGCGACACGGACTGCAGCGTCTGCACCGTCACCCCGAGTCCTGCCGTCGTTCCGCCATCCAGTCGCCGCGTCTCTCCGGTGCGAAGCGTACACCCACAGCGCGCGCCCCGATCGAGGGTCTCGATCTTGCCCGGCAAGGCGCAGACAACCGATGAGATGATCGCCCGAGAGAGCACGAACGACTGCTCCGGCGGGAGGCGCGAGGCGATGACAAGCCGTGATGGGAACCCGAGGCGCGGAGTGACTCGCGACGTCGACCCGGCCGTCCTCGACGATCTGCGCCAACAGCCGCCGCGGGCCACCGTGGCCTTTGTCGACCGCGATCAAGTCGAGGTCCTTCCGGTCCGGGCTCGATACGCTGGCGATACCTATCGATTCGGCATCTTCCCCCAGGCCGCGACGGACCTGGGCAATCGGGAGGTCGTGCTGGTGATCGACGACGGGCAGTCCTGGTTCGAGCTCCGTGGTATTTCCGTACGGGGCCGGGCCAGGCGGATCGATCGCGCAGCGTCGGGGGAGACGGACGCGCTCGCCTGGTACCTGGTCGAGCCGCGCCGTATCCACGCCTGGGACTACGGCGCCCTGCGGGAGGTGTGACCGGTGCTCTCGCCCGTCCATCCCCAGGTGCGGGCCTTCCTCCGCCACTCGATGGTCGCGCTGGTGGCGACGCGCTCGGCGAACGCGCGTCCGTTCATCACCCCGCTCTGGTTCGTGGTCGACGGTGGGACGTTGTTCATCGCGACCGGAATGGAGAGCTGGACGAGTCGGAACATCGCCGGACATCCCGAGCTGGTGCTGCTGTTCAGCGGCGAAGGCTCAGGCCGGACGGATCGGGTCCTCCGTCTGCGAGGCACCGCCACCGTCCGGCGAGGACTGCCGCCCTGGCGGATCCTGCTCCGCATCGGCGCGAAGTACTACACCTCGCCCCGGGCGTTGCGAGCGGAGCTGGCGAACATCCGCAAGTGGCGGTTCCGCACACGCTACTACGGGCAGGCCAAGGGCGGTCCCGGGCACCTCCGAATCGTTTCCACGACCGCCGAGTTCCTGTCGCGGCCGGACCGCGTCGGATGAGCCGGCTGTACGTCCCTGGCTGCGATGCCTGACGAGCTGACCGTGGTCGGAGCCGCCTGGCGCGCGACGCTCGGAACCGCCGACGCCGCAGTCACCGCCGGACGACGACGGGCGGCTCCGGTGTGAAGGGCTAGGCGGCCTACGGGGCCGGCTTGCTGGCGACGCCGGGCGCTTGCTCGCCCTTGGCCTTGGCCGTGGCGGCCCCGCGCTCGGCCGCCGCGTGCTCGATCTCGGCGTTCACCTCGCCGCCCAGCAGGAGCACGACGCCCGTGAGGTACAACCACAGGAGCAGGAGGATCACGCCGGCAATGGAGCCGTACGTCGCCGTGTAATTGCCGAAGTGGGAGACGTACTGCCGCAGGCCGAGCGACATGGCGATCCAGGCGATCGTCGCGACCAGGGAGCCGGGCGTCACCCAGTACCACTTCCGGTGTTCCACTGCCGGCGCCGCGTAGTACAGGAGGGCGACACCGAACACGACGAACCCCACGGCGAGCGGCCACTGGACGACGTTCCAGACGGTGACGGCGAGATTACCGAGGCCGACCGTGTCGCCCAGGAATCGGCCAATGGTGCCGCCGAATACCAGCAGCACCGCCGCCGAGAGCATCACGATGGCCAGCCCGAAGGTCAGGGCGATGGCAATCACCCGGCGTTTCCACCAGGGCCGGTTGTCCTGCACGTCATAAGCGATGCTGAGCGCGGTCATCATCGCCACCACGCCGCCCGAGGCCGCCCACAGCGCGGCGAGCGCACCGATCGAGAGCAGGCTGCCCCGCGCACCCCCCACGATCTCTCCCAGCGTCTTCTGGACCATCGACGCCGCGTCGGGGGGCATCGCCTGCTCGACGTAGGCCATGAGCCGGTTCATCAGATCCGGTATGGGCAGCATGCCGAGCAGGGCGGTGAGGAACATCAACGCCGGGAACAGCGCGAACACGAAGTAGTACGACAGGCCCGCCGCGCGGTCGAAGATCTCGTCCTGGTTCGCTTCCCGCCACACGCGCTTGCCGAGCTCGAGCACACTCAGGCCGCCGAGCTTCCAGATGGACATGCGCTCGTCGGGTGCGTGGGGGCTGGCTGCAGCCTGCCGAAGGGGCCGTACGGTCGCCACGATCGCTGGACGCACTCAAACTGCGTGCCAGCGACCTCGGCGACCTCCGCCGGAGACCAGGCGCGTCCACCGACGACGGTCACCCCGGGTAAGGCCGATAGGGGCGGCGGTTGCCACGGGTTCGCCGCGTCGGTATTCTTCCCGCTGGTGTCGTCCATGGGCAACGGGATCTATCGCGAGGTCGTGAGCTGAGGTGCCGGCGGCGGTGTCTCCGGTCGGCGGGGCTGTTGGCGGCTGTGGCGCTCATCGCCGCGCTGGGGCGGCCGGGGCTGGCTGCCGCCGCCGACACCGACGCCGTCCGCGGCTATCTCGGCATTCGCATCGGCGGCGCGCTGCTCCTGGACGATGATCTCAACCCGCACATCGAAGGCAGCATGCTCCAGCAGCTCGTCGGCGTGGGGCTCGGCGTCAATCTGGGCCGGCACCTGAGCCTGGAGCTGGCCGGGGACGGGTACGAGCTCAACCTCAAGCTCCACGGGCTGCCGCGGGGTAACACCGTGGCCGAGTATGCGATCTACACCGTGGTGCCGCAGCTACGCCTGCGGTACCCCCTGCGCCAGGGACGCCTCACCCCGTACGCCCTGGCCGGGGTGGGCGTCAGCTTCACCGAGATCAACGACCAGAAAGAGCCGGTGTTCGACTTCGACATCGACATCGACGGCAATACCTGGGACGTGGTGGGAGCGCTCGGCGCCGGTGTGGAGTATTTCGTGGCCTCCAACATCGCCCTCGGGATGGAGGCCAAGTACCTGATCTCGCGGGGCCACGAGATCCGGCTGGAGGGCCGCACGAGCGACGTCAAGCTCGATTCGTTGCTCTTCTCGTTCGGCCTTCGCATCTTCTTCCCGTAAGGCCGCCTGGCCAGGAGCCGATCATGGCGAAGGTGACGAAATCGGCGATCAAGTCGGCCTTGGCCGCAAGAGACAATCAGTGGCGGGACCCTCAACGTCTGAGAGTGGTGGAACCAGCCGCCGACGAGCCCGGTCCCGCAGGCCACACAAGCGCAGAAGGTGCTGAGTCCACCAACGGAGGTCGTCATGAAGGGCGTCGTGTTTCTCGGGGATCGCAAGCTCGAGCTCAGGGAATTCCCCGATCCGACACCAGGCCCGCGCGACGTGATCCTCGAGATCAAGGCGTCGGGCATGTGCGGCAGCGACCTCCACAACTATCGCGCCCCGGCCCAGCCGGCCGGGGCGGTGACCGGCGGCATCAGGCGAGTGGCCGGCGTGATCGCGGGCCACGAACCCTGCGGGGTCGTCGCCGCGGTGGGGGCCGGCGTCACCGAGAAGGAAGCCCGTGCCGGCCAGCGCGTGATGAACCACCACTATGAAGGCTGCGGCAGCTGCAAGCACTGCCGGGCGGGCTGGACGCAGATGTGCCTCGCGGGAGCGGTGGTCTACGGCTCGGGTGGGCACGGCGCGCACGCCCGATACATGAGGGTGCCGGTGTCGACGCTGGTGCCGCTGCCGGAAGCGCTCTCCTTCGTGACGGGCGCGGCGATCGCCTGTGGAACGGGGACGGCCTGGGGCGCCCTGAAGCGGCTCAACGTGCAGGGCGGTGAGACGATCGCCATCTTCGGCCAGGGGCCGGTAGGCTTGTCGGCGACGCAGCTGGCCATCGTGATGGGCGCGCGCGTCATCGCCGTCGACACCGCGCCCGAGCGGCGCGAGCTCGCCCGCCAGCTGGGCGCGCACGAGATCCTCGACCCGAAGGCGACCGACGTGGTGAAAGCCATCCGCGACCTCACGCACGGCGAGGGCGCGCACAAGACCCTGGACGCCTCCTCGGCGCCGGAGGCTCGCGCCGCCGCGGTGCGCGCGGTGCGGTCGTGGGGGACGGCGTGCTTCGTCGGCGAGCGCGGCCAGGTGACGCTGGACGTCAGTCCGGACCTGCTGCGCCGGCAGGTGACGCTGGTGGGCTCCTGGACCTTCTCCAGGCAAGGCCAGGCCGACTGCGCCGAGTTCGTCGCCGACCGGAATGTGGACGTGGAAAAGCTCTTCACTCACCGCTGGAAGCTCGAGCAGGCCGAGGAAGCCTACAAGGTCTTCGATACCCAGACTACCGGCAAGGCGGTCATCCTGCCGTCCTGAGTCAGGCCGGTCCACGAGGCATCGGGCTTGCACCTGAGCCCCGGACGTGAGCCTCTCGCGCCGGGCCTTCGTGCGGACAGCCGGGCTTTTCGGCATTCCCTGGCTCGCCTCGTGGTCGCTTCCCGGGGCGAGTGAGCCCGCCCGGCTGAGCGTTCGCGATTACGGCGCGCGAGGCGACGGCAAGACCAGGGACACCGCGGCCATTCAGGTGGCGATCGATGCCGCCCCCCCCGGCGGCATCGTGGACTTCCCGCCCGGAGACTACCTGTCGGGCACGCTGCGCCTGCGGAGCCGTCTGGTGCTGCGACTCGCAGCCGGAGCGACGTTGATCGCCAGCGCGGACGACGTCGACTTCGATCCGTACGAGAAGCTCGAGTACGAGCCGTTCGCGGACCGCGAGACCAGCGACTTCGCGTTCGCCCTGCTCCAGGGACGCGGTCTGCAGCACGTCGGCATCGTGGGGCCGGGCCGGATCGACGGCAACCGCCGCTCGCGGGGCGGCCCGAAGCCGATCGCCCTGAAGCAGTGTCGTCACATCGCCATCCACGACCTGACCCTGGAGAACGCCCCCAACTACAACATCAGCCTCCTGGGCTGTGATCACGTCGATATCCGGGGTGTCATCATCCGGAACGGCTACTCCGACGGCATCGACCCCGACTGTTGCCGCCACGTGCGCATCGCCGGATGCCGGGTGGAATCCCGGGACGACGCGATCGTGCTCAAGGCCAGCCTGGCCCTCGGCGTCCGCCGCTCCACGGAAGACGTCCTCGTGACCGACTGCGACCTCGTCGACATCCGCAACGGTCTGAAGGTCGGCACCGAGTCCAGCGGCGACTTCCGGAACATCGTGTTCCGCGACTGCACGCTGTCGGCGCGCCGGGAGCTCTGGGATCCCCCGCCCTTCGACATCAGACCGTATCCCAGCGCGGGGGTGTCCATCCAGAACGTGGACGGCGGCCGGCTCGAGCGGGTCGCAGTCTCGGGCATCACCATGCGCGGTGTCCGGGCCCCGATCTTCGTGCGGCTCGGCGAGCGGGGCTGGGGCCAGGCCGTCCCCAGGGCCGGCGAGCTGACAAAGGTCACGATCTCCCATCTCGTGGCCACCGGCGCCGAGTGGACCTCGTCCATCATGGGCGTCCCCGGTGGCGACGTGTCGGACATCACGCTGAGCGACATCTCGATCACCGGCGAGGGCGGCGGAGACGCCGACCTGGTGTCACGCCCGGTGCCCCAGCGGAAGCGCGAGTATCCCGATGCCGCGCGATTCCGCAATCTCCCGGCTTACGGGCTCTACTGCCGGCACGTCAGGGGCCTGCGCGTCGAGCGGACCGCGCTCCTCGTGGATTTCCCCGATCCCCGTCCGGGCCTGGTCCTCGAAGACGTCGGCCAGGCCAGCATCGCGGATCTCGTGGTCACGGCGCCTGCGGGAGGCGCGGCCGTCGCCTGGCTGCGGTCCGCGCAGGACTGCCTGCTGAGCGGGATACGGTCCCCGGACGCCGAAACGCTCGCCCGGCTCAGCGGGCCGGCGACGGCCCGGGTGCGCGTCGTCGCCGGCGCCGGCCTCACCCAGGTGATCCTTCTCGATCCTGAGGTCGACCCGGCCGCGTTGCGCACCGAGGGAAGCGTGATGTCCAGGACCGCCATGCCTCCGGAGGACGGGCTGCGCGCGGCGGCGGCCAAGCCGGGCCCAACTCTGCTCCAGGCCGACTGATTCCCCTTGGCCGTCCGGGCGGTGGACGGCGCCTGTGTATGCTACACATCCAGGCTGGACGTCTCGGGGACATGGCGCCCGTCAGGGCAGGGGAGGCACGAATGGAGAAGCACATCGAAGAGCGTGCGGTTCGAGACCTCATGACGCGCGCGCCGAAGACGGTCGGTCCACGCACCGGGCTGCTGGCGTTGAAGGCGCTCTTCGAGACGCACGACTTCAACGCCTCGCCCGTGGTCGATGACAACGGCGCGCTACTCAGTCTGGTGACGAAGCTCGATTTCCTGAAGATGTTCAGTCCCGATCGCCGGCGCTGGATCCCCGATCTCAGATCCATCCGCCTCGCATGCTGACCCTGCTGATCGCCAAACTCATGGAGGTGCTCAAGGCTGTCTTGCCGCTCATCGCGGTGGTGTGCATGCTCCAGGTCGTTCTGGTCGGCGCGCCCGCCGCGCTCTTCGTCCAGTTCCTGGCCGGATCGGCGCTGGCGATCCTCGGCATGCTTCTGCTCTTCATCGTATTCGCTCATGCTCGTGCTGGTGCCCCTGGCGCATGACGCCGGGAGTGTGACCACCGGAGTCCTGAGCGCGTTGGTCCTGCTGGCCCTGGCGCTCGGCCTCAGCTGACGATCACCCGGCCGGAACAGGTCGACACCATCCTGCGAGAGATCGTCCGGGCGGCCGAGCTGAACGATACGGGCCGGGGCATCGCGTTCGTCCTCCCCGTCGGCAGAGTTGTCGGCGTGGCCCATCTCATGTCGCAGACTCCGTAGCCGCCTCGCTCTGAGACGCTTCTGGGAAAAAGTTTTCCCCAGCCACGAATACGTTTGTAGTTCTTCCACGCATCGGTCGGTGCTGCATCGCGCTTTTTTTTTGGGCCGGCGCGGGACCGACAACATAATGACCGCCGGTCGCGGTGCTATTCGCAGTGCGCCGGGAAGTGACAATGACCCTTGGACTCGATTCGTATCAGGCGCTCACGAACAGTGACGCTATGCGCAGGCTGAACGGAATCGTCGACCGTGTGGCGGCATCCGATGTCACCGTCCTGATCTGCGGCGAAAGCGGCGCGGGAAAGGAAATCGTGGCCCGGGCCGTCCACGGCCGCTCACGGCGGCGCGACGGGCCCTTCGTCAAGGTGAACTGCGCGGCCCTGCCCCTGGAGCTGCTCGAAAGCGAGCTGTTCGGCTACGAGCGGGGCGCGTTCACCGGGGCCGTCCACGAGAAGCCGGGCAAGTTCGAGCTGGCCGAGGCGGGGACGATCTTCCTGGACGAGATCGGCGAGATGCCGGTCGCCCTGCAGGCCAAGCTGCTCCAGGTACTGCAGGACCGCGAGTTCTGCCGGCTGGGCAGCCGCCATGACATTCGGGTGGACGTGCGGGTCGTGGCGGCCTCGAACCGCGATCTGGCGCGGGAGGTGAAGCGCGGGGCCTTTCGCGAGGACCTCTTCTATCGTCTCAACGTCGTCAGCGTCCGTGTTCCGCCGCTGCGGGAGCGACGCGAGGAAATTCCCGTGCTGGTCGAACATTTCCTGGAACGTTACAGCCAGGAGCACGGCTGCTCGCCGCCGCGTGTCTCCGAGAGCACGCTGCAGCGCCTGATGCAGTACGACTGGCCCGGGAACGTCCGCGAGCTGGAGAACATCGTCAAGCGGATCGTGATACTGGGGAGTGAGGCGGTCGTCGACGAGTTGCAGGAGGTCGAGAGGCCCGGATCCCTCGATGCTCCGCTGTCCACCGCGACGGGGCCCGGAGCCGTGCCGGCGGACGGCCTCTGGCCCGAGCTCGGCTCCGACACGCTCGGCCTCAAGGACGTCGTCCGCAAAGCGGCCGAGGAGACCGAGCGCCGCATGCTGAAGAGCGTCCTGGAGCAGGTCTGCTGGCGGCGCGTCGAGGCCGCCCAGGTTCTGCGCATCAGCTACAAGACCCTCCTCGAGAAGATCAAGTACTACGAGCTCGATCGACGAGCGGCGGAGACAGCGCAGGTGCCTCCGCGCGTTTCGTCGGACGCCCGTTAGGAAACGCGGGCTCCGCCTCTCATTTTGTGTAGGCAGCGTGTGTTCGTGATCGCCGCACCGCGTGCAAGTCGCCGTCGCCGCGATGATCGTCGCCTGGCACACATCGTGCCTGTGACGAGACCGCTCGGCAGCGGGTCGAGAGCACAGGAGGGCCGATGCGACGGTGGGCTTTCGTGGTGCTTTTGCTCCTGGCGGCCGAGGTCGGAGATGAGGAGGCCGGTCTCAGCAAAGGACCAACCGATCCCTCCGACATCGGAACTCGGTGCGCCGTGATGGCGGGCCGGACCGATCGCGCGTATCTGAACTGCGCCGAGCACGATCGGCGGGCCCGGAGGACGGGGGACCCCTCGGCCTCCGAGGGCCCGGTGCCGCGCTTCCGCGACACGATCACCGATGGCCAGCCGGGCCGGCTGTATCGGGCGCCTGGCCGGTGACGGCGGCTGGCGCCGATGAGCGCCAGCGTGCGGTGAACCTTCACGTGAGGAGGTTACGATGAAGTACTTCGTCCTGGTTCTCGTCGCGGTGGGGCTGGCCGTGGCGCCAGCCCTGGCCATCGCTCAGGACACTTCGACCACCACCCCGGCGAACGCGGTCGTCAGCGAGCCGAACGGCCCCGTGGATGCCGTCGTCAAGGCCCCCAGCAAGTTCCCGCGCAAGGTCCCTAGCAAAGTTCCCACCAGCCGCGGAGCCACGGACTTCGCGACGTCCAAAGCCGATGCCGACGCCAAGGCCCACGCCGCCTCGAAGCTCTCCAACAAGAGCTTCAACGAGGCCAAGCAGACCCAGGACGTCAAGGCGACGGGTGGGTCGGTGAAGTCGTCCATTTTCAACAAGAACTCCGTCAAGATCGGCGACATCAACAACACCAATTACAACGAAAACAAGCAGAACGTGACGATTGGCGTGCCCACGATTGCGGTTCCAGTTCGGAAGTAGGCGGGGATCTGCCGGCCGGCTCTGGTATCGGCCAGAGCCGGCCAGCCCGTCTTTTCATATGATGACGATGCGAGCGATCCTGACCCTGCTGGTGAGCACGGTGACCGTGCTGGCGGCCGGCTATGCATGGGCCCAGGCCCCCGCCGCCGGCCCGCCCCCGGGTGGCAATGCCAATAGCCTCTCGACGGGAAACGTCAACAACACCAACACCAACAGCAACTCGCAGTTCTACTCCGGCGGCAACACGGGCGTCAACAACGGAACCCTCGAGATCTACTCCGGCGCCGATCCCTACCAGGGCATCATCATCGAGGGCTCGCCCAGTCTTCCCCAGCTGCCCGGGTTCGTTCCGCCGGCGAGCAACTTCAGCCAGCCGTACAGGCCCGACACGTTCGTGAACGGGCCGGTGTTCCTGCCGAAGGAGATGAGCTTGGCCGAGGCCAAGACGTGCCGGGACTCGGACGTCCGCTGGTACGGCACCTCGCGAGGCGACTCGACGTCGATCAAGCTCTTCTACACGTCGCAAAAGGAGTCGCCGGGGATCCCATTGACGATGGGCAATTATGTCGGCACGGCCGTGGCCAGCTCCTCGGACGGCCCCTTCATCACTGCCCTGTGCGAGGCGGCCTACAAGGCGATGAAGCAGGGAGCCACCGTGGCCATCGTGGACTTCATCGTCCGGCCCAAGAACACGATGCTGGGCATCGGCTTTGGAACGTCGGGCGGGGCGACGGGCTTGCCGGCGGCGGGGACCCACCCGTACGCCATTGCCGGGGCCCTGGGATTCGGGACGGGCTGGTCGAACCAGAAAGTGGAGGGCGAGGTGGTGCTCCAGCTCACGGCGCTGCGGCCGGCGACGGCGAGCGCCAGAGTCGGGGCCTCCATCGCCCGGTCGGCGTCCCCGGTCCAGCGTGCCGCGGCGCCGGCGGCTTCACCCGCCACGGCGGCGGAGGAGTCGGCGGCAGAGACTATTGCCTTTCATCCCGCCACGAAGCTGGCCCGGCTCAAACGGGGCGACCACAAGAACCGGGTCCTCGAGCTCTTCGCCACCGCGTACGCCAGGCGCCAAGGCTCCGTGGTGAAGATCGACGGCCTGCGGCTACGGGCGCCGCAGCGCTCCCAGGGAGGGAGCTCCATCGAGATCGGCGAAGTCCTCGTCGATGGCCGGGAGGCCGGGGGCGTGCGGTACTGGTTCCTCTTCGACAACGAGCGGCTCCTGGCCTGGGGCGCGCCACACGAATGGATGGCCGTGGCCAAGCGCTACCAGCTCGACCCTGCGCTGGTCGAGCACCCCGAGGAGCAGCTCTCACAGCAGGCGCGACTCGACGAGGGTTCCTAGGCGCCGGCCAGGAGGAGGATGATGAGAGGGAGCGTGGCGAGCCTGGTGATCCTGGTGCTGCTCGGGCTGTCGGCGAGCGGCTGTGCATCGCGATCGTGGACCCTGGCGCTCTTCGAAAAGCAGGAGGCCGAGATCGACGAGCGCTTCGTGGACGTCGACCGGCGTTTCACGTCGCTGGAGACGTCGGTCGAGCGGACCGCGGCGGTGGCCAGACGGGCGCGGGATCTGGCCGACATCGCGCTCACGCGGACCGGTGCCTTCGACGCCTTCGACAACGGCGTGCGCCGCCCGACGATTGCCCGCGTCGCCTGGGAGCCGCGCAAGGCCCGGACGCTGCTCGGTGTCGTGCACGTGCGGTTCGGCGTGAACCGCGCCGATCTCGACGACGCGGGCGAGAAGGCCTTGCTGGCCGTGCTCAAGGAACTGCGGGAGAACCCGTTTCTGACCGTCGACCTGGAGGGGACGACCGATCCCACCGGCTCGCGCGACTACAACATGAAGCTCAGCTTGCGGCGTGTGGAAGCAGTTCGCCGGTTCCTGCTCGCCAAGGGCGTGGGCTATCCGCGCGTCCTGCTGCTGTCGGCGGCCGGCGAGCTGCGTGACGACAAGACCCCTCCCGAACAGAAGCGACGCGTGACGGTCAAGCTCATGCAGTCCCCGGAGTGAGGACGGGATCAGCCGTGGCCGCCGGCGTCGTCGGACCAGGAGCGCAGCGTCCGGGCGCCGGCGTGGGGCCGGCCCCGGTGGAGGTGGACGCGGCTGACGTGTGGACGACGGCCGAGGCCGCGCTGGCCAGGCTCAACCGCCTCGGTGAGGCCCTGGGGGAAGCGTGTTCCGCGCTCCAGCGGGGCACCGAGCGGAGCGCCGAGGCCTCCGAGGGCTGGTCGACGTGCCTGGCGTTCATCGGCCGAGTCCTTCACAAGGAAGGCGACGACGTCAGGTCCTCGGCGCTCTCCCTCCTGGACGAGCATTCACGGAAGATCGTCCGGGTCCTGCTGAAGGAAATGGATGGGCTGCCTATCGGGGCAGCATGCCGATCAGCGGATCCAGGTGCCGGGGATCAGGCTTGAAGCCGACCCCGAGGCCGCGCACGATCTCGACGATGGCGTCGTTGAAGGGGGTCTTCACGCCCAGACGCCGGCCGCGCTCGCAGACGGCGCCGTTGAGAAAGTCGATTTCCGTCCGGCGGCCCCGCATGACGTCCTGCAGGAGGGAGGGGCGGCCGCCGCCTCGCTTGCGCGCGACGTCGGCGATGTCGGCGAGCAGCTCGGGCAAGCCGCGGCCCTCGTAGGCATCGACGAAGCGCTGAGCGAGAAGGCCGTAGATCGGCTCCACCTCGTGGCCGGCGGCTCGTCCCACCATGATGCATTCGGCGCCGAGATGTACCCCCACGGCCGAGACCTTGGGGTCGAGCCGGACCTCGGCCGAGCCCAGGCCGGTGAGGCCGGCCAGCGGATTGGCCATGCAGTTGATGGCGAGCTTGGACCAGCGCTCGCCGAAGAGGTTGGTGGTGACCTGAGTCTCCGCCACGGCGCCCATCAACGACGCGAGCTCCCGGGCGCGGTCGGTGACGCGGCCGTCGTGCTCCCCGATCTTGAACCCAACCGTGCCGGTGTCGGTCCGCATCGCGTGGCCGGGCTCGTACATCCCGGCGCCGATCGTGATGACGCAGCCCAGCGTGCGGTGCTTGCCGGCCACCGCCGCGACGCGCTCGTCGTTCAGGCCGTTCTGGAAGTCGACCACCACGCCCTCGGGGGTGAGGTAGGGCAGGGCCATCGCCGTCGCCCACTCCGTGTCGTACGACTTGACGGAGATGAAGACCGCATCAAAGGGGCGCGTGACCGACTGCAGCTCGTGGATGTGCAGCGCCCGGACCGGGACCAGATGTTCACCGCACGTGCCGCTCAGGCGAAGGCCGATCCGCTTCATGGCCTCGACGTGCTCCGGCCACTGATCGACGAGGGTGACGTCGCGCCCCGCTCGTGTGAGCATCCCCCCCACCACACACCCGATGGCCCCCGCGCCGATGATGCCGATTCGCTGGATCATGTCGTCCTCGCCTCCGTATGATCTGAAGCGCTTCCGAGCATAGCACTGTGCCGGGGCTGGAGAGGGTGGCCGCGGCCTTCGTCGTTGACCGGGGCGATCGAAGGTTAGAGCTGGGAACGACCGCCACAGCGGGGCGGCGGAGCCCCAGCGCGGGGTGGCGACCTCGCTGCAAGCCCTCGGAATCTCTGCCGGGAGCTCTGGCATTGCCGATGCATTTCACGAGGCCAGAGCCCGACGAGGGCCGGGGAGGGGCTTTATGAGACGGCTGGTAGCCACCCAACACACCGTGCGTTGCCCACTCGAGGATGTGACCGCCAGCGTGACGGTGCGTACCGATCCCGACGCCTGTCCATCGCGCCGGCATCGCGACGTGACGGCCTGCTCGTTACGGCCCTCGACCCCCTTGGTCCCGCCTCCGCGGATCGGCCATTTCGCCGACATGGCGCCCCCCCTGTCGTACGTCGGTGAGGCCGATTCGACGCCACGCCACGCGCTGGGGGTGGCCTGCTCGAGGCGCTGCCTCTGGGTATTGAACGCGGCCGAACCCGGAGCCGCCGAGCCTGTCCGCTGCACGTCCGGGGTCAGTGACGCGCTGGAGCTCACCCGACGGACCCACAGCCCGGCCATCACCCGGGTATTGTGGTTCTACGGCGCCTGAGCCGGGACGCGCGGCCGCAGCTCAGTGGCGAGCGGCGAGGAGCGCCGCGGCTAGCCGCGCGGCCTGAAGGCGGATCTCGGGAACCGCCAGCACTTCCCAGAATACGCCCCGCATCGTCGACCCGAGCGTGTACAGGACGTCGGACGCGGAGCCGTTCTCCCCGATGATCGCGCCGTCGCCGCGGGCGTCGATACCGAGCTGCGCGGGGCCCGGACGGATCAGCCCCCGCCGCAGCAGATTGCGCACCAGAGGCTCGTCGATGCGGCGGTAGTCGAGTTCCGGCCCCATGCAATTGATGACCAGCGCGGCCGCGGCGACCTCGGGCGAGGTGCGTCCCCGGCGGACGTAATGCACCTCCATGGCCGTTGGCGTGGGCACGAGGTCCCTGATTCTTCCGGCCAGGATGGCGAGCTGCCCGGAGGCGCGCATCCCGTCGATCGTCGCCTCGCTCGCCGGGGGAATCCTGCTGCGGATGATCTCCCAGTACCGGAAGAGATGACGAACAAACCGGTGCTTCTCCTCTTCGGCGAGATTGAACCAGAGGGTCTGGGTATCAGGACGTAACGAGTCGATGACCGCCCGCAGGTCGACGCCGGTCGCGTCCGCCCGCTCGAAGTGCTTTCTGACGGTCCTGAAGATGTCCAGGAGCCTCTTCGAGTCCTTGATGTCCGCGAAGAAGGGCGGATACGGTTCGAAGCCGCGGTGGGCCAGGGGCAAGAGCCCGCGCCTGGACAGCGCGATGATCCGTCCCTGGTGGGCCCGTCGATGGAGTGCCGTGGCGAGATCGACGGTGGTCTGACCCGTGCCGACCATGAACACCGTGTCCCGGCGTGAGAGGGAGTCCAGCACGCCGGCGGTCCAGGGGTTGCGAACGTACCGGTCACTGTCGAGGGCCGACCGGCTCTGGACGGGCGGATGAGGGGGTGGGAAGTTTCCCAGCGCCAGCACCACTCGGTCCACGACGAAGGACGTCTGGTCCGCGACCTGGATCGTAGCGCGGCCGCCATTGATCGCGATGTCCGTCACCTCGCCCTGGATGTGCTCGAGCGTCACTCCGCCTGCTCGGGCCCGTAACGCCTCGCCCATCAGAGCCAGGACGTACTCCCGGTACAGCGTCCGGGGCAGAAAGTCCAAGAGACCCACAGGAGCCCCGCGGTCCCGGCTCCACTTCACGAAGTGCTCGGGTTCGTCCGCCAGGGCCCCCATCCGACCGGCCGGGACGTTGAGGAGCAAGGAATCCGCGTCGTTGGAATAGGCCGGGCCCATGCACCGTTCGTCGCCTCGATCGAGCATCCAGATGCTGATGGCTGCAGTAGGCGCGGCGAGGCGGAGCAGGTTCAGGGCCAGCAGCCTTCCCGACAACCCGGCCCCGACGATGGCGATTCGGCTCATGACTTGTCGGGCGCATGATGAACCCGATCCGTCTTCGTGTCGACCTTACAGCGAGCAGTGGGCAAGGCGTGGAACTCCCTGATGGCGGAGCTCCGGGGGGCGGACGGGATTCGCCCCCCGCCCGCCCCCCGGCCCTGATCGTCCCGCACGTTACTTTGCGAGGTAGGCTCGGGCCTCCTTGAGCTCGGGGCGCCCGGTGTCGGCATTCTTCGCCAGCACGAGCAGCCGCTCGTAATAGGTCCGTGCCTTGTGCCCGTTGCCGGCTTGCTGCGCGGCACGGGCAGCCCCGGCCAGACTGTGGAACCGGTTCGGATCCGTCCGCTGAGACGCCTCGAATTCTGTCAGCGCCTCGGCGGGCCGGTTCAGCTCGAGCAGCAGCTCGGCGAGCATCTCGCGGGCCGGCTGGATGGCGCCCGGGGTGACCGGGTGTTTCTCGGTGGCGCCCTCGCGATCGGCCGCCGTGCGCAGGAGCTTCACCGCCTCGTCATCGCGCTTCTCGGCCCGGGCGATCCAGCCGACGAGGGCCAGCCGCTGGATCTCCGATTGCTCGGCCCAGTACGCGTTCTTCGCCTCGGCCAGCCGATCGCGCAAGGCCTCCAGGCGGGCGAGCTCCTTCCTGGCTCCAGCGACATCCCCGCCGCGCGCCGCGCCCAGGCCACGGGCGAATACCAGGATCGACTCGGCTTGCGGGAATTTCTGCCACGACAGGCTCCGGGGATGCAGCGTGAGCTCGGCGGCTTCCGCCCACTGCCGCCGCTCCAGCGTGTAGCGGGCGGGAATGGCGGTGAAGGCGAACGCCGCCGCGAAGTGCTCGGTATCGATCTTCTCGATGCGCCGGACCTCGTCGTACACCGCCCGGGCTTCCCGGTCCTTGGCCAGCTGCAGCGCCGCATAGACGATGTAGTCCATGGCATGGAGCGCGTTGTAGGAACCCGCTTCCAGCCGGGCCCTGCGTAGCTCGTCCTTGGCCGCGGCGACCGAGGCCCGATTGGTGTCGATCGACTCCTGCCAGTAGCCGAGCCGGGTGAAGATGTGGGACGGCATGTGCTGGGCGTGGGGCGCCGAGGGGGCGATGGTGGCGTAACGTCGCGCGGCGTCCAGGCCTTTCTCGGCGATGGGCGGGAAGTCGTGGCTGTGGATCAGGTAATGGGCGATGCCCGGATGATTGGGCTGCTCTTTGAAGATCGGGCCGAGGATGGCCGCCGCCTTGAGCTGATTGGCGTAGGTCTTGTCGCTGGGGTCGAGCGTGACGTTGAGGGCGAGCGCATAGAAGATGGCGGCCTCGCGGTCCTGGGGATAGCGCGCGGCCAGAGCTTCCATGGCTTTCTCGTAGGCCCGCGCGCGGGTGCGATGGTCGACCTTGTCGTGGTCCTTGTAGAAGACCTCGATGGCCGCGATGTAGTCGAGCTCGCGCTGGCTCTTGGCGCCCATCCGCTTGGCGCGATCCACGGCGATAGCCCCCAGCTCGACGTTCTTCGCCGGCGGAGCGCCGGCCAGCGGATTGCCGAGCCAGGCCACCGCCGCGCCCCAGCCGGCGACGCCGCAGGTGGGATCGGCCGCCGCCGCGGCCTCGAACCCCTTGATGGCGTGCTGGAACCAGAAGGAGTGTAGCAGCGCCACCGCCCTGGTGAACTCGGCTTGGGCCGCCGGGCTACACGAGGTCGGGAAGTTCACGGTGCCCAGCTTCTCCGTGGCCGCGCCCGACAGCGCAAGGAGCAGCACCAGCGCCATTGCTATCGCTGACACACGCATCGTCGTCCTCCTTCCCCACTCGCGTGGGGGACTGAACCGGTCCTGCCCATAGGCACACGCCGTGCCGGGGCTCTGGTACGGCACGGTGCGGACTTACCGCAGGGGCCACTGAACGCGGGCGGGCACAGTGCCCGATGCCGGGCAAAGTGCCGGGGCGCACCGGGAACGGCCTCGAGCATCTGCTGCCGCCGCGTGTCCGCGAAGAGAGGATCCGCCGTGAAGCCCACGATCTCGCCCCTTCGGGGCCCGCCGCAGGGTACGCTCGACGGCCATAGCCAGCGCGACCAGAATCGCCCCGGAGCCGATCAGCACGGCCCACGGGGGACGACGTGTGTCGCAGCGTGACCAGCGAGAGGGCGAGCAGCACGATGCCCGTGTCCACGAACGTATGCCGTGATTGCCACGCCCGCCCGAGAATCACCAGGGGCAAGAGGGAAAAAATATTCCTACCGGCTGCCAGTTCGCGCGGCAGGCACCCCGGTACGGTACGATACTCCCCGTGAGCCGAGAGGAACTCTCTGGCGGCGTGTTTCCGACCATCGGCGACGCCCGCAGCCATCTGGCCGCGATCGTCGCCTCCGCCGACGATGCCATCGTCAGCAAGAGCCTCGACGGCGTGATCCTGTCGTGGAACCGTGGCGCCGAGCGGATGTTCGGCTGGACGGCGGCGGAGGCCATCGGTCGCCACATCACATTGATCATTCCCGAGGAGCGACACGCCGAAGAAGCGGACATCCTGGCGCGGATCCGGCAGGGCGAGGGCATCGATCACTTCGAGACCGTGCGGGTGACCAAGGACCGCCGCCGTCTCAGCATCTCGCTCAGTGTGTCGCCGATCAAGGACGCGACCGGGCGCGTCGTGGGCGCGTCCAAGATCGCGCGCGACATGACGGAGCGCCGCCGCCTCGAGGACGAACGCGACCGCTTGCTGATCGAGGCCGAAGCATCCAACCGCGCCAAGGACCATCTGCTGGCCACCGTCTCGCACGAGCTACGCACGCCGCTCAACTCAATCCTGGGGTACGCGCGCCTGCTCGAAAACGGGAGCCTGGACGAGGCCGCCCGGCGTCACGCCCTGAGCGTCATCACTCGCAGCGCAACGACCCAGGTCCAGCTCATCGACGACCTGCTGGATCTGTCCCGGCTCGTCACCGGGCGCATGCAGCTGACCTTCGAGAAGTGCGAGTTACCGTCCCTGATCGATGGGGCCCTTGACATCGTCCGGCCGGCCGCCGACGCCAAAGGCATCGCGCTGGTCACGCACTTCGCGCCCGACGTCGGCCCCATCTTGTGCGCGCCGGAGCGGATGCGGCAGATCATCTGGAACCTCGCGATCAATGCCATCAAGTTCACGCCGATCGGGGGGCGTATCGACGTGACGCTGAGGCGGTCCGACATGTACGCCGAGATCGTGGTGACAGACAACGGCGTCGGTATCAGCCCCGAGGCGCTGCCGCATGTCTTCGAGCTCTTCCGTCAGGAAGACGCCTCCAGTACCCGGGCCCACGGCGGTCTGGGCCTCGGACTGGCGCTGGTCAGGTCCATGGCCGAGCTCCATGGCGGGCAGGTGAAGGCCGAGAGCGCCGGGAAGGGCAAGGGAGCAACCTTCACGGTCGCGCTTCCATTAGCCACCATCCGCGGCCCCGATTCCGATTCCCGCGAGAGGTCCCGAGTATGATTCCGTTGGTCCGCTCCGAAGCTTTCCCGCAGCCCCCCGCGGGCGGCCGCCGGCTCCGCGGAGGAGTGGCCGATCGTCCCGGGCGGGACGACCCCCGGCCCGGCGGCCACGACGCCTCCTCGACGCCTCGACCGTCCTGGCCACCACGCAGCCTCGCCGGACTCGCCGTGCTGATCGTCGACGACGACAGCGGCAGTCTCGACTATTTCGGGACGGCGCTGCGAGCGGCGGGGGCGGTGGTTCTGACGGCGTCGACGGCGCCGGAGGCCCTCCGGCTCGTGCAGGACCGGCGCCCGGATGTGGTCCTCAGCGACATCGCCATGCCCGGCAGGGACGGCTACTGGCTGGTCAGCGAGATCCGACGGCTTTCCAGCCCCATCGGTGAGGTGCCGGTCGTGGCGACCACGGCGTACGGGCGCCTGCATCCACGGGAACGAGCGCTGGCGGCCGGGTTCGTCGACCACCTGCCGAAACCGGTGGAGCCCGATGTGCTCTGCATGGCCATCGCGCGCGCCGCGGGGCGCTGAGCCCTCAGACCTCCGGCGGCCAGTAGACGAAGCCGCACCCGGTCTGGGTGCAGTGCGCCGGCACGTAATCGGCGATTCTCGCCGGCCGGTTCATCGCGGCCGCCACGCTGATCCACGCCCGGACCTCGCCCGTGCCCGAACGCACGCTGTCGGAGTCGAATGTGAAGAGATGCTCGAGGGCCGCGAGGTCGTTGCGCTCCAGACGCTCGAGAATCCAGCGATCGAGAGGCTGATCGATCCAGCCGGCGTTGTACATGCCCGGGTAGTGCGACAGGCCGCCGGAGGCGTAGATGGCGATGCGTTCCGGACGGTCGCGGAGGACATCGGCGATCGCCACCCCGAGCTCGGCACACCGCGCGGCGCTGGGCAGCGGCGGATAGTACTCGTTGATGAACACGCAGACCAGGGGGAGGGTGAGCCCGGGATCGATCTCGGGCACGAGATTGGAGACCATGTGGGACACGCCGCGCGCAGGATTACCGCGCGGCTCGAATCGGCCGATGTTGGCGACATCGAAGCCTCGCTTCACCAGCCCCCGCAGCAGATGACGGGCCAGCTGGGCGTGCTGCGGGAAAACCAGCTTCGTCCGTTCCTCGGGCCGGACGCCCAGGGGGTCGCGGGCGCTCCGGCCCCAGAGCGGCTCGTCTCCCGTGTAGATCGAGAAGATGGGGTTGTTCACCTCATCGAACATGTCGCCCTGGTCGTCGCCGATCATGATCAGCGCGTCCGGGCGGAAGGCCTGCAGCTGCTCGCGGAGGACGGCGAAGGCCGCCTCGATGCGCCGAATGTGGCTCTCGATGATGCTGGGCGTGGCGATCTCGGTCCGGGCGCTTTTGGGAAGCTGCTCCCGGGCTTCCGCGGGAATCCGCTCCACGACCCGCGGCCAGTACGCAGCCTTCTGGAACATCATCGGCGCGTGCGACGATGCCAATCCGAGTCCCACCATGACCCGCCTCCTCGCGCCCGGCCAGCCCTCCCGCGAGCGCGTGTTGAGGAGATTCTAGCTCGTCTCGGGGTGGCCGGCACCTCTCCACGGGTGCCTGTTGATCTTCCGGCTATCCACGCTCGAGGCTGCGCTGAGGCAGGCGATTCCGGCGATGTTCCGGACCTCGTTCTTCGTGGAGCAGGGTGGGCTGATCAGCTATGCGCCCAACCAGCAGGCATTGGGCCGCCAGGCGGCGCGCCTGGTGGACAAGATCCTCGAGGGGATCAACCCGGCCACGCTGCCGGTGGAGCAGGCAACCACGTTCGACCTGGTGATCAACCTCAAGACTGCCAAGGCGCTGGGACTGACCATCCCCCAGTCCCTGTTGCTGCGGGCCGACCACCTAATCGAGTAACCGAGGGCTTGGTGATCGAATGACGGTCGTCATCTGGCCGCTCCGGAGCCGTCCGCGCCCGGTTCGCGTCACGAGGCCTTGCGTCCGCTGAAGGCCCGGCACGACCACACGTGGTCGACGATGGCATCCGTCAGGTCGGATCCACACGTGGGACAGCGGAAGCGATATTCGGTCTCGACCCGCTCGATGAACAGGTCGCGCGAGCCGTAGCGACGCGCGCATCGCCCGCAGAAGGCGATGGCGTGCTCGCGGCACGAAAGCAGCAGGCCCGGAAGCTCAGGCTCGTTGTTCATGAGAGCCGCCCTGTGCTCTCTCGTGTAACGCGGCGCGGTCCCCGAAGGCAATCCGGGAAAAACTTTTCCGAGTTTTGCCGGCCAGCGCCGCGGCCGATAGGTTCCAGGCCATGTATCGGCGGTGGCGCCGGCGCCACCGGGACACAGGATGGCTCTCCGGCGTGTTACGCGCCGGTTTCGGTCGACGGCTCGTCGCCCTCTTCTTCGGGGGGTCGCCGCGTCGCTTCGTAGCACTCCATGTGCAGCAGCTGGCCGGCCTGATACGACAGGCGATCGCCCGGCAGGCGCAAGGCTCGGCACACGGGACAGCGACCGTCGTCGGCCATTCAGAGCTCCAATCTACGAAAACGTAGCGGCGGAGGAAGAGCAAGGTGCGGGCCACGGCGGGGCCGGGCTTCCGGGCGCAGGGTTACGCGCCATCGACCGTCAACCTGGCGTCGTCGTGACGTCCGCGCGGTGGGGTCGGGACGCTGCCTGTGGTCTGACCACACTCCCGACCCCGTATCGGTAGAATTGTGGGGATATGTCGACCTGTCCCGGCTGCGGCGCGGAAAGCCCGGCGGGGTACGCGTTCTGTCCGCGGTGCGGGCGTCAGCTGCCCGCCCCCTGCCCGGCCTGTGGATTCCTCTGCGCACCCGACTTCGCGTTCTGTCCCCGTTGCGGAAGCTCACGGGCGCCCACGACGCCGGAGGCAGTGCCGCCGGCCACTGTCGGGCCCAAGCCGGCGCCGGCCCCGGCCGGCCGTGAGGCCGACCGCCGTCAGGTGACCGTCCTCTTCGCCGACCTCTCCGGCTTCACCGCGCTGTCCGAGCGGCTCGATCCTGAAGACGTCCGAGCGTTCCAGAACGCCCTGTTCCAGGCGCTCGCCCGGACGATCACCCGCTATGACGGTTTCGTGGAGAAGTTCGTGGGTGACGCCGTGCTGGCGGTCTTCGGCGCGCCCGTGGCGCATGAGGACGATCCGGCCAGGGCCTGCAGCGCCGCGCTCGACATGCTCGAGGGCAGCGCGGCGCTCAACCAGGCCTGGGCGGGGCGCCTCGGCCAGGCGGTCACCCTGCACGTGGGAATCCACACCGGCCCGGTGGTCGCCGGGGAGCTCGGCGGCGCCGCCGGCGCCACGTATGCCGTCACCGGCGACACCGTGAACACGACGGCGCGCCTGCTGGCAGCCGCGGCGCCCGGCACGATCCTGGTATCAGCGGCCACCCACGCCCTCGTGCGGCACCGTTTCGCCTTCGAGCCGGCGAGCGAGATCACCCTCCGGGGCAAGACCGAGCCGATCGTCGTCCATCGTCTGCTCGGCGCGCTGGCCCAGCCGGGATCGGCGCGGGGCCTCGCCGCGCTCGGCCTGGCGGCGCCGCTCGTGGGCCGGACGGACGAGCTCGATCAGTTGCTGGCCGCGTTCGACCGGATGCGGCGGGGCCGAGCCCAGGTGGTCAGCCTTGTCGGCGAAGCCGGTACCGGGAAGTCGCGGCTCATCGCCGAACTGCTGGCGCGACTGGATGCCGACGGGCGGCTGGCCGGGGTGGCCGTGCGCCGCGCGGCGTGCTCGTCCCTCGGTGAGCCGACCTACGGCGTCTTCGGGGCCCTCTTCCGCGAGAGCCGTCAGGAGGACCGGGGCGCCCTGCTGGATGAGGCGGCCGCCTTCGCGCCGGTGCTGAGCTATGTCCTCGGCCTGGAGGGTGAGAGCCGCCCCGACGTCGAGCCCGAGCAGCTCCAGCGCCAGATCGGGCTGGCCGCGCGCGCCCTCGTCGAGCGGCGCCTGGACAGGGAGCCGTTGTTCATCGTCGTCGAGGATCTCCACTGGGCGGATACCGCCTCGGCGGATCTGCTGCGCCAGGTGGTCGATCAACTGGCGGAGCGGCCCTTGATGCTGCTGCTCTCGCATCGGCCCGACACCCGGCCGCCGCTCGCGGCCCGGGCGGCCCAGCTGGTCATCCGGCTGGCCCCGCTCTCCCGGGACGAGACGCGCGCCCTGGTGGCCGGCCTGTTCGGCGGCGCCCTCGATGGTCTGGAGCCGCTGCAAGAGTTCATCACCGCCCGGGCCGGTGGCAATCCGCTCTTCGTCGAAGAGATCGTCCGCAGCCTGGTGGGAAAGGGTGTGCTCGTGCAACGGGGTGACCGCTGGATGTGCACGGCGGCATGCGAGACGGTGGACGTTCCGCCCACGCTCCACGGGCTGGTGCTTTCCCGTGTCGATCGCTTGCCGGCCGATGCGCGGCGGCTGCTCCAGGAGGCGGCAGTGGTGGGGCCGGTGTTCGACACGACGCTCCTCCGCAGCGTGGCGACCGCGGGCGCGACATTCGAGACGGCGCTCGCTCGGCTCGTGGCGGACGGTCTCCTCCAGGCGGTCGGCTCTGGCGCCGACGGGCGCCAGTATCGGTTCACGCACGGGCTGGTCCACGAGGTGGTCTACCAGAATCTTCTGCTGTCGCGCCGGACGGAGATCCACGAGCGGGCCGCACGTGCCCTCGAGCACGCCGTCGGGCCGCGTCCCGACCGGTTGAGCGACCTGGAAGCCCTCGGCCACCACTGGAGCCTCAGCCCGGACAAGCTCCGCGGGGCGCGCTACCTCGTGGCCGCAGGCGATTGGGCGCGTTCGGTCTACGCCAACGACGACGCGATCCGCCACTACGAGCGGGCCCTGCAGACCCTCGCCGAGTGCACGGGCTGCGACGCGGAT
Source organism: Candidatus Methylomirabilota bacterium (assembly GCA_035709005.1). Lineage (NCBI taxonomy): Bacteria > Methylomirabilota (SeqCode) > Candidatus Methylomirabilota bacterium. The sequence continues at coordinate 78,055 of DASTFB010000040.1, forward strand.
GTCCGGGCCGCGCAGGAGCGGCTTGCCGACCTGCTGGGGCTGACCGGGCGGCGGGGCGAGGCGCTCGCGCTCTACGAGGCGGTGCGAACGGGGATCGACACGGCAACCGACCGTGGGGCGGCCGCCCGCCTGCAGCGGAAGCTCGGGGGACTCCATTGGGACGGCGGCGACCGGGAGCGTGCCGCGGTGTGCTTTACCGCCGGTCTCGAGCTGCTCGGCCAGGACGGCGACGCGATCGAGCGGGCACATCTCTTACAGGAAATGGGGCGGCTGGCCTTTCGCGCCGGCGACAACGCCGGCGCCATCGCGTGGGCCGAGCAGGCGTTGGCCGAGGCGACGCATGAGGAGGAGGCCGCCACCGCGCCCGAGCGGGCGCGGGAGGCGGCGGCAATGCGCGCGCAGGCCTACAACACGCTCGGCGTGGCGCTGGCGCGCACCGGCCGCCTGGCCGAGGCGGTCGCGCAGATCGAATGCAGCATCGAGCTGGCCGAGGCGCGCGAATTGCTGCAGACAGCCTGTCGTGGGTATACAAATCTAGGGGTGCTCTACAGCTCCCTCGACCCGCGCCGCAGCATCGAGACGTGCCTGCGCGGACTCGAGACCGCCAAGAAGGTGGGCGATCTCGGATTCCAGTCGCGCCTGTACGCGAATCTGGCGGTGGCGTACTGCGCGCTGACGGATCGGTGCGAGGCCGAGGGCGTCGAGGCCGCGCAGGCCTCCATCGATCTCGACCGGCGCCTGGGCCTGCTCGATCATCTGGCGGTGCCCCTCATCGTGCTCGGGCAGATCCACCAGTGCCACGGTGAACACCGGCAAGCCTTCGCCATGTACGAGGAGGCCCTGGCGCTGGCCGAGCAGGTCGGAGAGCCGCAGCTCCTCTTCCCCTGCTACGATGGCCTCGCGACGCTGTATCTCGACGCCGGGAACCAGGCCATGGCTGAGACCTACCTGGCCAAGGCCCAAGAAATCTGCGCGCGGGCGGGGCTCGAGCCCGACGGGCTGATGGTGCTTCCATTCCTCTATTGAAGAACCGCACACGGAGGAGCTCGACATGACGTCTGTCGAATCGCGCCGGCCGGTGGCCCCGGGCGAGCCGGCCCCCGACTTCACCCTTCCGGCGGTGGACCGAGAGGAGACGGTGTCCCTGAACGACTACCGGGGCCGGAGCCCTCTCTTGCTGGCTCTGTTTATCGGGTTGTGGTGTCCCTTCTGTCGCCGCTCGATCGCCCAGATGGGCCCGCTCGAAGGCAAGCTCAAGGCACTGGGTGTGGAGACGCTCGGCGTCGTGGCTACAACCCCGGAGAACGCGCGGCTCTACTTCAAGTTCCGCCCGACCCGGCTGCGGCTGGCCGCCGACGTGGCGCTCAGCACGCACCGCGCGTACGGGGTGCCGAAGCCGGCCGCGACCCCGGAGCTCCTGAAGGCGATGGAGACGACACGGATCAACCCCACCGGCGAGTTCGCCGAGCCCCTGCCTATTCCGCAAGCCGCCATGGCCGCCGCGAAGCTCGACGGCTACACCGAGAACGAGACCGACCGGGCCGACCTGGAGCGGCAGTGGCCCCAGCTCAAGGGCCAGTTCCTGATCGACCGGGACGGCATCGTGCGCTGGGCCAACATCGAGTGCGCCGCCGAAGGCCTGGCCGGCGTCGGGAAGTTCCCGTCCGAGGCGGAGATTCTCACCGCGGTGCGGGCTCTGCCGGGCCGCTGAGCCGCTCGCGGGGTTCGACGCCGCGCTTGATCCGGCCGGCCTACTCGGCGAGGCGCTTCATCCGGGGGTCGAGGACGTCGCGCAGCCAGTCTCCCAGGAGGTTCACACCGAGGACCGTGAGCATGAGCACGACGCCCGGGAAGAAGGCGATCCACCAGGCGGTGTCGAGGAAGGCGCGGCCGTCGGACAGCATCCCGCCCCAGGTGGGCGTCGGGGGTGGCACGCCCACGCCGAGGAAGGAGAGCGAGGCCTCGATGATGATCATCCGGCCCAGGTAGAGGGTGGCGACGACGATGGCGGAGGAGAGCACGTTGGGGAGCAGATAGACCACCAGGATCCGTAGCGTGCGGCACCCCATGGCCCGGGCCCCCGTGATGAACTCGTGCTCCTTGAGGGCGAGCACCTCCCCCCGCACCACTCGGGTGTAGACGATCCACGTCCTGAGCGCGATGGCGACGACGATGTTCTGCAGGCTGGCCCCGAGGATCGCGATGAGGGACATGGCGAGCAGGATGAAGGGGATGGCCAGGGCGGTGTCCACGACCCGGCTGATGACCGCGTCCAGCTTGCCGCCGAAGAAGCCCGCCATGAGCCCGAGCGTCACGCCGATGAGACCGCTCACCAGGACGGTGGCGATGCCCACGACGAGCGAGATGCGCGACCCCCAGATGATGCGGCTCAGGATGTCGCGCCCCTGCTGGTCCGTACCCAGCCAGTAGGTCCGGCCCTGGGCATCCACGTGACCCGGGGGCTTCAGGTAGCGGTCCAGGTTCTGGTCCAGCGGATCGAGCGGGGCAAAGAGACCGGGCGTGGCGGCCCAGATGACCACCGTCATCACGCAGAACAGGCCGAAGAGCGCGGGCGGCCGGCGCACGAGCTTGCGCCAGGCCCGCTCCAGGCCCGACGGGCCCTCCCGCGCCAGCCCGTCGAACCCATCAAACGTGCGCTCGGCGACGATCGTTCTCTCGATGGCCATGCGTCCTGTCTCTGCCTCCTACCGATAGGAAATCCTGGGATCCAGCCACGCGTACACGAGGTCGACCGTCAAGTTCACCCCAACGAACATGATCGCGAGCAGGGTCACCGCCGCCTGGACCACCGGGTAGTCCTGGTTGATGATGGCGTCCACCGTCAGGAAGCCCACCCCCGGCCAGGCGAAAACGACTTCGGTCACCACCGTCCCGCTCAGGAGGAGCCCCAGCTCCAGCCCCACCAGCGTCACCACGGGGATGGCGGCGTTTTTCAGGGCGTGCCGGACGATGACGGAGGCCTCGCCGAGCCCCTTGGCGCGGGCCGTGCGCACGAAGTCCAGCCCCATCACCTCGAGCAGCGTCGAGCGCATCATCCGCATAAGACGGGCCGTCGCGTACAGGCCAGCCGTGAGCGCCGGCAGGATGACGTGCTCCGGCCCCTCGTAGCCCGAGGTCGGCAGCCATCTGAGATACACGGAAAAGACGATGATGAGCATGAGGCCCATCCAGAAGTTCGGCAGCGACTGGCCGAACATCGAGATGACCGAGCTCACGTGGTCGATCCAGGTGTTGCGGAAGACGGCCGAGAGGATCCCCGCCGGAATGGCGATGGCCAGGGCGATGATCATCGAGATCAGGGCGAGGTACACCGTGGCGGGAATGTGCTCGACGACGAGGCCCATGGCGGGCACCTCGTGACGGTAGGAGAACCCGAAATCACCCCGGACCACCCCCCGATTCCTCTCCCCGTGACCGAACAGGAAGTAACCGTACTGGACGTGGAGCGGCCGGTCGAAGCCCATGTCCTTGCGGAAGCGCTCCAGGTCCTCCTGGGTGGCGTCGACCGGCATGAGAACGCCCGCCGGGTCCCCCGTCAGGTGGAGCATGAGGAAGACAATGAGGAGGACCCCGTTGATGACGATCAAGCCCTGGAGCAAACTCCGGGTGACGTACGTGCGCATGCGCCGACCCCCGAAGATTCGGCGGAGCCTAGAGGGGAACCTCCGCCAGAACGTGGAACTCGCGGGTATGCTCGCCGCTTTTGCTCTGGCCGTCAAGCCCGCGGCTCCTCTTTTCTCCGTCATTGACCTCCGCGGTATGTCGTGATACCTGTCCTGCACCGCTTGGTCCCTCTCGCAGATCACCCAGCCCCTTGAGGGAGGAGACACACATGCATAAATGGCTCATCACCTTGACGGCCCTGGCCATCGTGGCGTTGGCGGTGCCGGTGGCGGCCGCCCCGAAAGGCCAGGTCACGATCGCGCTCACGGGCGAGCCCCTCACGATGGACCCGCACATCCAGTCCGAGTTCATCGGGACCATGATCTGGCCCTGGGCCTGCGACAACCTCATCCAGTCGAAGGGGGAGGAGGGCGGGTTCAAGCCCTGGCTCGCCGAGAAGTTCGAGCGCGTCGACGCCAAGACGTGGAAGTTCAGCCTCCGCAAAGACGCCAAGTTCTTCGACGGCACCCCCGTCACGGCCGAGGCGGTGAAGTTCTCGCTCGAGCGCATCCTCGATCCGAAGACCAAGAGCCGCCTGGTCGTCTACTTCAAGAGCATCGACCGGGTCGAGACCCCGGATACGCACACCGCGATCCTGCACCTGAAGTCGCCCGACAACGGCATCCTGAATCTGCTTCAGCGCTGGGGGCACATCGTCAACCCGAAGGTCAAGAACATGGACTCGGCCACTGCCTCGCGCGAGCCTCAATGCTCGGGCCCCTATCTGCTCAAGGAGTGGACCAAGGGCCAGCGGATGGTCTTCGAGGCGAACCCCGGCTGGTGGGGCAATACCATGTACCCCGACCGGCCGAAGGACCTCATCCTGCGTAGCGTCCGAGAGAGCACGACCCGCGTGAAAGCCCTCATCGCCGACGAGATGGATGTCATCACCGGGGTGGCCCCCCAGTTTGTCCCGGAGATCCGGGCCAACCCGAAGACGGAGGTGGTCACGGTCCCCAGCGTGCGCATCATGTACATGGGCTTCTTCACCGGGCACGGCGGGCCGTTCGCCGACGTGCGGGTGCGGCAGGCCGTGAACCACGCCGTCAACTCCGAGGGTATCGTCAAGACCTTCCTGGGTGGCTTTGCCGACCGCTGGCAGCAGATGCTCCACCCCTGGATGTACTCCGGCTACGATCCGAAGATGACCTGGTACGGGTACGACCTCGCCAAGGCCCGGCAGCTCATGAAGGAGGCGGGTTACGCGGACGGCTTCAAGGCCCAGTTCTTCGCGACCTCGGGGAGGTACCCGGCGGACAAGGAGATCTGCGAGGCCCTCTCCGGCATGCTGAAGGAGATCAAGATCGACGCCGGGTGCAACGCGATGGTCTTCCCGCTCTACCGCCGGACCTTCACGGCCTTCCAGCAGGGAACGCGCAAGGAGCCGGCCCTGTACATGCAGGCCTTCGGCAACGGGGCGGGGTACACCCCGGTCTCCTTCCGCGGCTTCAGCGCCTGCGGCGGCGCCTGGAGCCCCCACTGCTTCAAGGAGTTCGACGAGATGCTGGACAAGGCGGTCGGTACCGCAGATCCCGCCGAGCAGCAGTCGGCCTACGAGAGGGTGAACCACTGGATGCGGGACAACGCCACTCACGTGCCGATTCTCAAGATCCACGAGGTGTGGGGCCTGAACAAGAACGTGCAGTTCAAGGCCAACCACAACGAGAACCTCCCGGCCTGGGAGATCGTGGTGAAGAAGCCGGCCAGCTGACCGCCGGCTCGTGCCGGCTCACGCGGAGTGAGGAATGACGGCGTCCCGGATCCTGGTCATCGGTCCGGTGCCGGCCACGCGCGAGGTCGATCAACTCGTCGCCGCGCTGAGTGAGGGGCTCCGCGACCTGGGCCACGTGCCCGGCCGGAGCCTCGAGCTCGTGTGGCGCCTCCCTCCTGGCCCGGGCCGACCGCCGCCTCGATTAACGGCTCGGTTCGCTGCGGTATCGCTCAGCCCGCCTCGCGTCGCGCCGGCCGCGGCGCCTCGTCGGCCAGCCGCACGGGCGGGAGGCCGACGACGTCGAACGTCGCGGAGGCAATGGGGATACCCGCGGCGTCCAGCCCGGCCAGCACCTCGCGGCTGACGGCATCCTTCTGCTCCCGGATGCCGTGGTCCCGGACCACGAAGCGGACGGTCAGCTCGAGCCAGTTGTCGGTGAGACGGAAGTACACACGGGGGCGGACGTCGGTCGGCTTTAGGAAGTATCGCCGCTGCAGCTCGGCAAGCACCTCGGCGCTCAGCTCGGCGACGGGAACGCCGTGCGTCTCGGCGGCGGTCAGGAGGATGCGCTCGGCGCGCGTCCAATCGGCCGTGTACGGGATGGGAACGGCGAGCTCCTCCCAGAGGTAGGGGAACTCGCGCGTGTAGTTGTACACGGGCTCGTCGAAGATCCGGGCGTTGCTGACGCTGACCACGCGCCCCGTGTACTGCCGACTCTGCACCCACATCGCCGGGTCGTCCTTCTGCACCGGCGGCGGCTGGCCCATCTCCATGATCGTGGTCTGGGTGAAGCCCAGTGCGATGACGTCGCCGCGCACGCCGCCCATCACGATCCGATCGCCGACGTTGAACGTTTGGCCGCGCAGGATGACGAAGTAGCCCGCGATGGCGGTAACGACTTTCTGGAGCGCGAAGGCCAGACCCGCGGTGATGAGGCCGAGGGCGGTGGCCAGTCGCACGGGGTCGTCGAACCAGACGGACACGAGGCCGATGAAGAGAAGCGCGGCGGCGGTGAGGTTGATCCCTTGTCGCGCCCAGAACACCACGCGCTCTGATCCACGGCCGCGGACCAGCCACAAGGAGGCGCGGCGGAGCACGCGGGCCACGAGGAGGATGAGCGCGATGAAGAGCAGCGTGAACAGCAGCTTGCGCCCGTTGATGGCGTTGACGCCGACGAGCGTCACGCCGAAGAGCTCGACGGCGTGGTTGGGACCGACGAGGCGGAACACGTCACTCATGCGGCGAGGCCGCCGACGTCGAGGTCCCTCCGCGCGTCGGGACGGCTCACGCGCAGGACCCGCTCGAACGCCGCCTGCACGGCCTCGCGGTCGGCGGGGTCGGTGAGCGCCGCGGTCGCCGCGCGCCGGACGCGCAGGGCTTCGCCGAGCAGGGCGAGGTGCAGACCGCGGCGGTCGTGCCGGGCGGCCACGCGCGCGAAGGTTTCCAGCAGCCGCAGGGCGACCGACCGGCTGCCGGCGCCCTGCAGGCGGATGGGCGTGAAGGCGGCCACGACGATGTCATCCAGGGTCAGCGCTGGCATTACGACCCGGACGATGCCGGCCGCGTCGCGACGATAAGGCGCGGGCAGGTCGCGGCCCCCGATCCGCGCGACGGCCGCCCCGAGGCGATCGATGCAGCGTAGCCCGGTGGTCGGGTCGATGTGTCCGGACGCCAGGGCCCGCACCGCGATCTCCACCAACTGCTCGATACCGAACATTGCGTCCTGGAGCAGGCTGCGCTCGGCACCGAGCACGACGGCGGACGTGATGACACGTTTCAGATCCTCGTCCACGCGGTCGGCCGGCAGGACCCAGGCGAGCGGTTCTCCGGCCATGAGGAAGTCGCCCGGACGCCGGGTGAGGTGGACGACGACGTCGCGGTCCCGGCCGGCGCGCAGCAGGGCTTTTTCGTCGAGGGTTGTGACGTAGCCGCCGCCGTGGGCGGCGACGGCGGAGCCGTCGGTGACCGCGCACGGGGGCGCCGCGGCGGCCTCGCCGTCCTCGTGCCCGAAGCGGTCGGGCCAGAGCTTGTCGATGACGCCGTCGAGCTCTCGCGCCACCGAGGCGATGACGTGGTCGGCCTGGATCGAGATCGACGCGTGATGAATGAAGTAAATCAGCAGCGCGACGCTCAGCATCGCGAGGCCGAGGGCGCCGGTGATGGCCAGGTGGGGCACGAACGTGCCGTCGGCGAGGCCGTCCCGCCCTCGCACGGTCCGGAGCACCAGCAGGCAATAGACGAACGTCGCCACGAAAATACCGAGAACGACCTGGTTGCCCGGATCGCGGACGAAGTTGCGCAGCAGGCGGGGGCCGAGCTGAGCGGCGGCCAGCTGCAGGGAGACGATGGTGATCGAGAAGGCCAGGCCGACGACCGTGATGATCGAGCCCGCGACGGCCGAGAGTAGGCTGCGGGCGCCCTCCGCCCCGCCGGCGTAGAGCCAGAGGAGCCCCGCGAGCTGCTGATTGTCCAGCCGACGGTCCAGCGCCAGCAGGCCCAGCGCCAGCGCGGCGGCCAGGGCGGTGATCAGAGCGGGAAGAAACCAGAAACTTCCGCGGAGCGCGTCCCAGAGATTTAGCAGCCGGGCCACTTCCCTCGGGGCGAACGCAAGGCCCGTGCCACCGCCCCTTCAGTCGGCTCCGCGAAGCCGGGGGGAGGGCGACGCCTCAGGCATCGGAGCCCAGGAGGCGCTCGTCCGGCCGGTCCGCCGCGTGCCGGAACCAGCGAGCCACCAGCACGTCGGTCGACGAGTGGGCGACGATGGACATCACCGTCACCAACGCGATGAGGTGGAACATCAGATCGCCATCGGGCACGCCGCCGCGCAGGATCAGCAGGCCGTAGACCACCGACGCGAAGCCCTTGGGTCCAAACCAGGCGGCCGCCACCCACTCGCGCCAGTCCAGCCGGCTGCCGAGCAGCGCGATGGCCAGCGCCAGCGGGCGGGCCAGAAACAGGACGAGCAGCGCGAAGACATAGCCAGGCAGCGGAACCTCGGCGAGGAACGGCGGGGACATCAGGATGCCGAACACCAGGAGGGCAGCGAGCTTGAGCAGCTCGCTGAGCGTCTCGCCGAACTCGTGAAAGGCCTGGCGCAGGGCAGTGGAGAGCGAGGCCAGGGTGGCGCCGCCCGCGAACGCGGCCAGAAACAGATTGGCGTGGGTGAGCGAGCCCCCCGCGAACAGCAGCAGACCCACGGCGAAGACCAGCAGCGGCTCGTAGCGAGGCGCGGCGCTGAACAGGCGCGTCTGCTCCAAGCGCACGGCGACCCAGGGCACCGCGACGCCGAGGACCACGCCGAGCCCGGCCTCGCCCACGAGAACGCCAGGCTCCGTCTGGCGCCTGGCGAGCAGGATGAGGACGATCGGCAGGGCCAGGCCGTCGTTGAGGCCGCTTTCCACATTGAGGAGATGGCGCAGCCGCGGCGGCGGCGAGACAGCCGCGGCTGGCGACGCCTTACTGAACGGCGGCGCGCAGGCGGAAGGTCGGATCGTGCTCGGCGCCGCCCGGCCGGCCGCGGCGCCACCCCAGCGCGCGGGCGTAGCTGCCGAAGAGTCCGGCGGCCTCGATCTCGCTCTCGCTCACCGCGGAGGGAGCTTCGGCGTCGGGCGCGACATAGAGCGCGTCCGTGGGGCAGTAGATCTCGCACAGGAAGCACGTCTGGCAGTCGCTCTGGCGGGCGATGACCGGCGCGGCATCCAGCATCGCCTCGAACACGTCGGCCGGGCAGACCTTCACGCATACGTCGCAGGCGATGCAACGGCGGGCCGACACGATCTCGATCATGGAGCGGGTGCGCTGGTCCGAGGGTCGGCGCGGCTGACCCGCACGTCGTCCAGCCCGCTCGCCTGGAACGAGCAGACCAGAGCGGGATCGGCATCCGGCAGGTCCCGGCGCCGATGCATCCCGCGGCTTTCCGTCCGCGCCAGGGCGCTCCGGTAGGCCCAGCGGCTGGTGGCGACCAACGCCGCCGCCTCGCGCGCCTTGACGGCAGCCAGCGCATCCCCCGGCTCCTGATCCTGCAGCTCGCCCCAGCAGGCGTCGAGCCGTTCCAGGGACCGACGCAACGTCGTCTCCCTTCGGAAGAAGTTGCGGTCGAGCGGCAGCATCTCCTCCCGCACGGCGCGGGCCAGCTCGTGCGGGGCGAGCGCCCCCCGCGCCGTCCCCGCCGGCCGCAACCCGGCCCGGCCCAGCGGCGTCACCGGCCGGTCGGCGATCCGGGCTCGAATCCGCACGGCGAAGATCGCCGCCGCCCGCCCCGCCCAGTTCCCGGACGCGATGGCCCAGGAGGAATTCGGCCCACCGCCGCCGCTGATAGCGCCGGTCAGCCGCTCGCGCGTCGCGGCGTCGCCGACGGCGTAGAGGCCGGGTACGCCGGTCGCGCAGGTGTCGTCGAGGAGCCGGATGCCACCGACGCCGCGCACGGTACCCTCGCAGCGCAGCGTCACCGGCCAGCGCTCGGTGAAGGGATCGACCCCGCTGCGGTCGAGCGGCAGGAAGCAATTCGGCTGACCCTGCCTGAGCCAGGCCCGCACGTCGGGCTCGGCCTTGTCGTACTGGGCGAAGACCGGCCCTTCCAGCAAGGCTTGGGCCACCGCGGCGTGGCGATCGCGGCCCGCGGTGGCGATCGGCGTGCCGTCCTGCCGGGTGAACGACGCCCAGCGGAACGGCAGCCCCTTGTTGAGCGCGCTCGGCTTGGGAGTGAATGCATATTGGGCCGAGAACTCCATGCCCGCCAGCGCGGCGCCCGCCTCGGCGGCCATCAGATACCCGTCGCCGGTCAACGTCGCCGCCCCCAAGATACGTTCGCCGAAGGCGCAGCCGCCGGTGGCCAGGACCACGGCGCCGGCGCGGATTCGCCACGGGCGGTCGTGCTGGCGATCGATCCCGGCGGCGCCGCCCACGGTGTCCCCGTCACCCAGCAGCTCCAGCGCCGGATGGTGGTCAAGCACGGTGACCCCGGCCGCCAGGACGCGCCGGCGCATGAAGTGCATGTAGTCCGGGCCGCGCAGATTGGCCAGGTACGGCCGGCCGTCGTCGCCGTGCGGGAACGAATAGCCCCAGTCGGCCAGGCAGTGAAGCTTCTCCCACGCCGTGTCGAGTGTGCGCTCGACCCAGTGCGGGTCGGCGAGGCCTCCGGTGCGCGGTTGCCGCTGCTCGATGGCCAGCCGGCGGCCCTCGCCCGGCGGCACGAACCAGGTTCCGGTGTTGGACGGTGCCGTGGCGCCGCTGGTGCCCAGATACCCCTTGTCGACGAGCATCACACGGACGCCTGCCTCGGTTGCCGCCAGCGCGGCCCAGGCGCCGGCCGGGCCCCCACCGATGACCAGCACGTCCGTCCAGGCGTCGAGCGCTTCCGCATTGCGACGCCGGGGGATTTCCGGGCTGTCGATCACTGTCCTCTCCCTCTCGCGGGCCCTGTCCGTGCGGCGCCCATTATGGGTCATGGGCCAGGGTTGTTCTACCGGCCACCGTTCCGTGCGACACGGTAAAACCTTTCCCGTGTTCGCAGGGCTTCAGCGCGTCACGACACTGACGGCCGGCCGTCGCCGCAGCCGCGAGCCAGCGCGTGAGTTGGTTGCAGTGTAGCGAAGTTACGAGCGCGTGCGTCTGGCATATGCCTTGCGAAGCCGAAACGCTGCCATGGTGGTCAAGGCGCGACCAGGACGGGGGTCGGCGATGCGCGCAGACCGGTTGATGGGCCCGCTCGTCACGGCCACGACCGTCCTGGGCGTGAACGCGCTGACGGAGGGCGACTTTGTCGCGCACCCGCTCTACCTGGCGTGCGTCGTGTACTCGGTCTTCCGTGGCGGCGTGGGGTCCGGACTGGTCAGCTCGGCGCTCATCGTCTGCGAAGCGCTGCTACGCGAGATCGCCGTCCCCTTCGGGCTGGATGAGCCGTTCCGGCACGTCAAGATCGTCGCGCTGGCCTGCCTCGTCGTCGTTCTGGTGACCGGGCACCTCAAGCGGCGAGCCGACCAAGCTTCGGAGCTTTCTCAGGCCAACCGCCAGCTGACGGGCCGGCTCATCGAGCGGGAGCGCGGCGCGGAGGCCGCGACGGCGCTGGCCGCGATGACCCGGGACCTGGTCGAACCGCTCGACGTCAGCCGGGTACCTCACCGGATCGTCTCGACGATCCTCGACGTTCTCGGGGTGCGGCAGGCCATGCTGTACCAGCTCGACACGGCCTCTCAGGAGCTCACCTGCGTGGCCACGGCCGGCGACGTCGACGACTCACGCTGGGTCGGTCACCGGCTGCCCGCCGGCGACGTCATCGCCGGGGGGACCGCCGTCGCGCCGGCCCGGGTCATCCCGCTCCGGGCCCGGGGCAAGGTTCTCGGCGCGCTCGCGCTGGAGGGCACGTTGACCGGGGACACCGACCTCCAGCTGCTGTCGATCATCGCCGGACACGCCGCCCTCGCCCTGGAGAACTCGCGCCTCTACGCCGAGCTCCGGGCCACGCTGGAACAGCTCGGCGCATCGCGCGATCCGCTGGTGGACGAGGCGCGACTGCGGGCCACCGAGGAGCTGGCTGCCGGCGTCGCCCACCACGTCAACAACCGGCTCATGGTCATCCTGGCCGGCATCCAGCTGCTCAAGCCCAAGCTCGATGATGCCCACCATCGCAGCCTGCTCGCGATCGGTGAGCAGGCGACGCTGGACACGGCGCGCCTCGTCGACCGGCTGCGGCAATGCTCCGTGCGGCGGCCGCACGCCGCCAGCGACTCGGCCGATCTGAACCTGACCGTCCAGCGGGCCGTGGAGCTCTGTCGCGCCGATCAGGCGGAGGCGCAAGCCCGGGGGGCGCGCGTGGAGCTCGTCCTGCAGTCCGGGGCGGTGCCCCGGGTGGTCGGCAGCGAAGCCCTGCTGGAGGAGGCGCTGGCGCACATCGTGCGCAACGCCATCGAGGCCGTGGCCGATCGGGGCACGGTCACGATCACCACCTCGACGGGCGGCGCCTGGGTGGTCTGTACCGTCTCCGACACCGGCAGCGGTATGCCGCCGGACGTGCTGCCGCGGGCGGCGCAGCCGTTCTTCACGACCAAGGGGCCGCAGCGGTTGGGCCTCGGGCTCAGCTGCAGCCTCGGGATCGTCCGCCAGCTGGGCGGGCAGCTCGACGTCAGCAGCGAGGTCGACGTCGGCACCGGCGTGACCGTGCGGCTCAGGCCCTACATCGCCTAGCGCCCGTTCGACTCGGGCGCGAGCCAGACCGTATCGAGCTGATTGTTCAGATAGTGGCTGGGCGTAATGGTCCAGCCGCGCACCCGCGCGCTGTGCGGGACGATCCGGTGCCACTGCAGCGTGTAGATGTAGTGGGCTTCGTCGTCGAGCAGATGCTTCTCCAGCATGCGGATGTACCGGCGGCGCTGCTCGGGATCCACCGTACGGCTCTGGAGCACGTAGAGGTCGTCCAGGACCGGGTCGGTGTAGCGGCCGTAGTTGGCGTCGCTCCGCTCGCGGGACTGGAACTTGTAGAGATCCAGGTCGGGATTGACGACGTACCCGCACTGGAAGTCGGTGCTGACCTCGAAGCCGCCGGCCCGGAGGTCCTTGAAGTACTGGCCCGACTCCTGCGTTTCCTGGCGCACCTTCAGCCCGACCTGACGCCACTCGTCGACGAGCCAGGCGCCGATGTGCCGATAGGGCATCGGCACGTTACGGTTTTTCAGGGTGAAGGCGAATCCCTTGCCTACCCCCGCTTCGGCGAGCAAGCGGCGGGCCTCGGCGCGGGACTTGCGGATGTCCCGCCCATAGCCGGCGAGCTTGACCAGCTCGGCGGGCGGCGTGGCGAACGGAGTGCCCGGCACCTGCACGCCCGCCACCGCGCGCACGATGGCCGTCTTCGACAAGGTTTCGGCGGCCTTGTAGCGATCCAGAGCCAGGGACAAGGCGCGGCGCACCCGCCGATCGTGGAACGGCTTCTGCTCGTGGTTGATGGCCACGACCAGTCCACAGTTCCACGGGCTCTCCTGCACCGTGACCTTGTCGCCGAGCGCCCGGACGATCTCGTCGCGCAGGGCCGGCGAGAAGCCACGGAACTGGATGTGCGCGCGCTCGGTCTTGATGGCCTCGACCTGCGTGGCGTCGTCGCGGATGAAGAGGGCGCGGTAGCCATCGAGATAGGGCTTGCCGCGGTCCCAGTAGTGGGGGTTGCGGCGACCGACCCAGTGCGAGCCCTTGAGGTGGGCCACGAAGGTGAAGGGCCCCGTCCCCATGATGTTCTTCTCGTACCAGCGGATATCGCGCTCGAGGATATCGGCCTTGTAGATCCAGTTCCACGGGGAGGCCAGCGAATGGATGAACGAGGGCGAGGGCCACTTGAGCTTGAACGCCACGATGTACGGCTCGGGCGCCTGGACGGTCTCGATCTCGAGATATTCGCCCTTTCGGGCCGAGGTGATCCCCGGGGGAGGGTTGATGATCTTCTGGTACGTGGCCCGCACGTCCCGCGAGGTCATCTCGGTGCCGTCGTGGAACTTCACGCCTCGACGAAGCTTGAGGACGTACGTGCGCTTGTCCGGGGAGACGGTCCAGGCCTCGGCCAGGTCGCCGACGACCCGGGTGCCCGTCTTGTCGAACGGATCGATGCGGAGCAGGGTGTTGTAGTGGGCGGCCGCCGGGTGCATCAGCGCGAAGGTCTCTTCCCGGTGGGCATCGTAGGAAGGGGGCTCCGCCGGGACGACGAATGTCAGCTCCCCGCCGGCCCGGGGGGAAGCCGGCGCCGGCTGGTGCTCGTCAGCCCTGACCGCCGTTGCCGGCGGGTCGTCGCTGGGGGGAGGCGGCTGGGCCTGGGCCCCTGACGAGGGCGCACTGTCCGGCCTCCCGGCGACCTCCTGCTGCGAGGTGAGCGCGCGGGGATTCGCGTCGCTGCTGGGCGTCCCCAGCTGCGACCGGACCAGAGCGGCGCCGAGCACACCGAGCATGGCGCTCACCGCCACGGTCCCCAGCCAGATCCAGGCCCGTCGCGTTCCCGGGCGGCGATCGAGGAATCGCTCTACCTCCTCCAGACGCTCGGTATCCTCGGGCCCGTCGGCCTGAGCTTCACTTCCCGCCATCGCCCAGGGCAGGTGGCCGAAGAATGTCCGATCGACGGATTGCGGGACCTCACGAAGACTCGTACCGCAGTTGCTGCAGAAATTTGCCTGGTCGCGGTTGATCGCGTGGCACCGGGAACATTGCAGCGCCAGCTTGACGCCGCAGACATCACAGAAGTGAGCGCCTGGGACGTTGGAATGCCCGCACGGCGAGCGTGAACCCTCCGACGCTCCGCTGCGTTCTTCGTTCATAGCCGTGCCCCCTCGTCACTGGCCGGCAGCCGCGAACGAGGTTCCCGGCCCTCCGGGCCTGCGGTGAGAAAAGCCGTAATCCAGGCATTTGCAATGCCAGCGGGCGGGCCGCGTAACCCGGTGATCACTGCTGTCGCGGGGCGAGGTGGCGCATGGATTTGCAGAGCCGCGATGGCCAAGCCTACAACGCGCTTGTAGAAACTGCACACCCGGGCCGGCCTTGGTCTCCGGCCTGGCCGACGGCGGGCCGAAGTTGGACGATTGTGTGCCGGTTGATCTAGCGGGGCTTCACCAGGAACCGCGATCGCCGGTTCTGGGTCCAGCAGCGCTCGTTGTCTTCAGCACAGAGCGGCCGCTCCTCGCCGTAGCTCAGAACTTTGATGCGGCTCCGCTCCACGCCCTGCGCGACGAGGTAATTCATCGCGGCCACCGCCCGCCGTTCGCCCAGCGCCAAATTGAACTCGTGCTTGCTCCCGGTGACCCCGCGATTGTCGCAGTGGCCTTCGATGAGCACCACCTGGTCGGGATTCGCGCGAAGCCACGCGGCGTTGGCGTCCAGGATCCTGGCGTCGCCGGGCCGGATCGCGGCTTCTCCGAAGTCGAAGTAGATGTCACGCAATTCCGGGATCGCCTCGTAGTCTCGGAGTCGGGGCAGGCCGATGGTCGCCGGGGGCGCGGATGCGGCGGGTTGCTGCGCCGCGGCAGGCGTGCTCGCCTGGGCCAGGACGCCGGTGCCCTGGGCGAGGGCCGTGGGGCCAGCCCCCGGGGCGACGAACCCGGCCGACACGATGGCTGTGAAGGCGATGACGCGCGATCCATAGATCTTCATGGCTACCTCCATGCCGCACTGTCGCTGGAGAATCCCCGAATATAGGGCCGTCACGGACCAAGTCAAGCGATCTGCTACACTACCCGCTCACCGCGGACCCCCGACTGGAGGAGACCATGCTGCCCAAACATCCGTCGGCGCCGCCGGGGACCTTCGATGCGGTGCGGGACGGCCTGGTCGACGTCTCCTATGTCACGGCGAGCTACACCCCGGCCCGACACGTCCTGCCGCTCCTGCCGGAGCTGCCGGGCAGCGGCGAAACGGCGCTGAGCAACTCCGTCGCCTACTCCCGCGTCCACTGGAAGCACTTCCACAAGGTCGGCGAGTACCGGGGCGTGAAGCTGCTCGGCGTGTTCACCGATGGGCCGGGCCAGATGTTCACCAAGCGGACGGTGAGCGGGACCAACGACGTGCAGGGCCTCAAGATCCGCACGGGCGGGGGCGTGGCCGAGGCGGTGGCCAAGGCGCTCGGCGCCGCCGCGTTCGTCAAGCCGGCCCCGGAATCCTTCGAGCTCTTGAAATCCGGCGTGGCCGTGAAGAGCTGAAGAAGACCCGCGGCCAGTGACCGCGTCCGAGTCCCGATGGGAGCGGGGCGCCGACGCGGTCCTCGGCATCGCCGCCTCCATCCTGCTCATGGCCTTGATGCTGTTGACGGTCGTCGACGTGATGGGGCGCTACGTCCTCAACCGGCCTCTGGCCGGCGCTTTCGAGGTCACCGAGCTGCTGCTGGTGGTGCTGATCTTCGCGGGTCTGCCACTGGTCTCGTACGCGGACGGGCACGTCACGATGGACTTCATCGATCGGCTCCTGCCCGCCGCCACCCGGCGGCCGCTCGAACGCGGGGTCCACGTGGTCTCGGCCACGGTGCTGGCCCTGCTCAGCCGGCTCGTCTGGCTCAAGGCCGATCGGATCTGGGCGTACCGTGACGCCACCGACGTGCTGCGCATCGTGTACGGGCCCTTCGTCTACTTCATGGCGATCATGATCGCGGTCACCGGCCTGATCCATCTGGCCAAGGCCCTCGCGCGCCGATGACCCAAGGCCTGCTGGGCCTGGTCGCGCTCCTGGCGGTGGCCTTCGCCATCGCCCAGACCAAGATCTACGAGACCGGACGGAACTACACGCTGTCGGTGGTGCCGCTGTTCATCCTGATGGGGAACTTCACCACGCGGGCCGGCATGTCGGAGGAGCTCTTTCGCGCCGCCTACGCCTTCATCGGGCACCTGCGCGGGGGGTTGGCCATGGCCACCATCGTGGCCTCGGCGGGCTTCGGAGCGATCTGCGGGTCTTCGATCGCCACCGCGGCCACCATGGCCAAGGTGGCCTACCCCTCCATGAAGCGGTTCCGCTACTCCGACCGGCTCGCCGCCGGCGCGATCGCCTCGGGCGGCACGCTGGGCATCCTGATCCCGCCGTCCACGATCATGGTGATCTACGGGGTGTTCACCGAGACCAACATCGGCAAGCTGTTCGCCGCCGGCATCGTGCCCGGCATCATCGCCGCCCTGCTGCTGTGCGTGGCCGTGGCGTACGTCACCTGGCGGGATGCCGACGCGGGACCCGCAGGCGAGCGGTCCCCGTGGCGCGTCCGCTGGCTGGCCCTCAAGGAGGTCTGGGCCGTGGCGGCCCTCTTCGTGTTCGTCATCGGCGGCATCTACGTGGGGATGTTCACGGCCACCGAGGGCGCCGGCCTGGGCGCGTTCGGGGCCATGGCGTTCGCGCTGGGGCGTCGCGCGCTGACCCGGCGGACGCTGTATGCTGCACTCATCGAGAGCGCGCGCACCGCCATGCTGTTCACGATCCTCATCGGCGCGCTGGTGTTCGCCGAGTTCGTCAACATCACCACGATGCCGGCCGATCTCAAGGCGTTCGTCACCCGCTTCGACGTGCATCCCCTGCTGGCGGTGACGGCGATCTGCGCCATCTACGTGGTGCTGGGGACGGCCATGGAGGAGCCCTCCATGATCCTGCTCACGATCCCCGTGTTCTTCCCGGTGATCGTGCAGCTCGGCTTCGACCCGGTCTGGTTCGGCATCCTGATCGTTACCGTCGTCGAGATCGGCCTGATCAGCCCGCCCGTGGGGATGAACCTCTTCGTGCTCAAGAACCTGCTCCCCGAGGTGAGCACGGGGACGGTGTTCCGCGGCGTGCTGCCGTTCATGGTCGCCGACGTGGTGCGCCTGGCGATCCTGATCGCCTTCCCGGTGCTCTCCCTGTGGCTGCCCAGGTTCATGCCGTGAGCATCGCGCGCGCGGACGTGGTGGGGAGCCTGTTGCGGCCGGCCTATCTGCGCGAGGCGCGGCAGGCCCGGCAGGAGGGACGGATCGACGCCGACGCGCTCTGGCGGGTCGAGGATCGCGCGGTCCGGGAGGCCATCGCGCTGCAGGAGTCGGCCGGCCTCGACGTCATCACGGACGGGGAGCTGCGCCGCAACTCGTGGGTCGTCACCATTCCCCTGCGCGAGGCCGGGGTGGCCCGCGCGCCGCTGGCCGGCTACGCGTTCTTGCCGGCCGATCCGGGGTGGTGGTCGCTCTGGAAGGAGCCCGGCGGCCAGCGCGCCCAGGTGTGGACCGCGCCCACCCGGCCCTTCGTGACCAGGCCGCTCACCGTGGTCCGCGACATCGTGGCCGAGGAGTACGCGTTCCTGCGGGCCAACGCCCGGCGTCGGACGAAGTTCACGATCCCCGCGCCTAGCTGGCATCGGATCTTCTGGCATCCGGAATACTCGCGCGCGGCCTATCCGACGGCCGGCGATCTGCTCCGGGCGATCGCCCGGTACCTGCGCGAGCACGTGGTGGCCAGGATCGTCGCGCTGGGCGGCGACTACGTCCAGATGGATGCGCCGAACTACGCCCAGTGGCACGTGGACGCGGACAACCGCGCCGCATTCGAGGCCTGGGGCCACGACATGGCGGCGGAGCTGGTGGAGGACGCCGAGATCGACAACGAGCTGTTCGCCGGGGTGTCGGGGATCACCCGCGCCATCCACATCTGCCGCGGCAACGCGCCCGGGGGACGCTGGCTGGCCGACGGGGGCTACGAGCGCATCGCCGGCGAGGTCCTGCCCCGGCTGGCAAACTACGACCGCCTCCTGCTGGAGTACGACACCCCGCGGGCGGGGGACTTCGGCCCGCTCCGACACGTCCGCCCCGACGTCCAGGTGGCGCTCGGCCTGCTGACCACCAAGCGCGGCGCCCTGGAGGACGAGGACGCGGTGGCGCGGCGCATCCGCGAGGCCGCGGCCATCGTGTCCCTGGAGCGCCTGGCCCTGAGTCCCCAGTGCGGTTTCGCCTCGGGCGAGGCGGGCAACCCGCTCACCCCGGCGGAGCAGGAGGCGAAGCTCCGCCTTGTCGGTCGCGTGGCCCGGCGAGTGTGGGCGGGGTAGACTCGTGACGCCCCTCGGGGGCTGAGCGAGCTC